>CBIHRE010000500.1:0-4176 GCA_966212385.1 uncultured Akkermansia sp.
CCCGCCATCCGCCGCGCAAAGCTCCGCCGCCGCCGCGACCGCGCGCGTCAGCACGGGCTCGGTCAACGCCGCGGGCACCGCCGCCAGCGGAATGTGCCAGGTCGCGAGCACCACGCGCAAACGCCCGCCCGCAAAAGCCATCACCGGCTCGCCCCCCCACTCCGCCGCGAAAAACTCGGTCTGCCCGGGAAAATGCCAACCGACGCGCGCCATCCAGCTCTTGGCCACCGGCCCGGTCACCACGCCCGCCACACGCCCCTCGCGCGCCGAGGCGGCCGCCGCCCGCAAGGCCTCGTCCGCCACCCGCGCGCCCGCCTCGGTCGGCTTGCCCGCTTCCGCATTGAAATCCGCGCCGCCGGCCGAGACTGGCCGGGCTTGAAACACACCCGCCTTGGGCAACCCCGCCAACCATCGGGCCGGACCGTGAATCTCCACCGCCGACGCCTCGGCGCCCGAAGCCTCGCGCAGCCAGGTCGCGACGACTTCCGGGCCGACCCCGGCGGGATCGCCGCAGGTCAACGCAAGTTTCACGGGGACCGCGTTCATTCGGCGGCCTCGACCTCGTTGCCACCCGAGCCAGCGCGGCGCTCCGGACGGGCGAATCCACGTTTCCCCTCGGCGAAAAAGGCGAGGAAGCGCAGCGCCTCAGACGAGGCGAACAAACCCGCCCCGGCCGCGTCTTTCGCGAGCTGACGAATATCGCCCGTGCCGAGGTAAACTGCGCGGAAGGCCTCCTTGAGCTCGCGGATCGTCTCGCGGGCGAAGCCTCGACGCTTCAGCCCCACGAGATTGAGACCGCTCACCTCGTCGCGCTCCGCCACGATCGTGAACGGCGCCAGGTCGCGGGTGATTCGCGCCAACCCGCCGACCATCACGCTCTCGCCGATTCGAACGAATTGATGGATACCCGCGCCGCCGCCGACGAAGGTGAAGGCGCCGACCGCGACATGGCCCGCGAGCATGGCGTTGTTGGCCAGCACCACGTCGTCCGCCAAGACGCAGTCGTGGCCCGCGTGGCTGCCGGCCATGAGAAAACAACGCGCCCCGACCACCGTGGACTGTCCCTCGTGGATGGCGCGGTTGAGCGTCACGTTTTCGCGGATGACCGTTCCCTCGCCCACGCGAACGAACGACGCGACGCGGCGGTCGAACTTGAGATACTGCGGGTCGCCGCCCACCACCGCGCCCGGATGCACGACCACCCGGTCCCCCAGGATCGCATGGCGCGTCACCACGGCATGGGCCATGATCTCGCAATCGGCCCCCAGCTGGGCGCCCGGTTCAATGGTGGCGGAAGGATGAATCATGAAAGGACGAAGTGGAGCACCTTCCGGCCCGCCCTTCTAGCCCGGATTGGCGCCACACGCTGACGGGACGATTTTGCCCGAGTTGTCTTGGCCTTTCCTTTCGCCCGAGGACATCGGCTCTCTCGCTCTCGTTTCCCGCGCCATGACCGCCTCCGCCACGTCCTCCGCCGCCCCCGCCGGTTTTCTTTTCACCACCTTCAAGGGCGAGCTCACGCCGCTCGGCGAGCAGGTTTACTTCGCGCTCAGCACCGACGGCCGCGAGTGGACCGCCCTCAACGGCGCCGAGCCCGTGCTCGTCAGCGAACTGGGCGAACGCGGGCTGCGCGACCCCTTCGTGCTCCGTGCCCACGATGGAAAAAAGTTCTACCTCATCGGCACCGACCTCTCGATCAACCGCAACCCGGACTGGACCCGCGCCGTCCGCGCCGGCAGCCGCTCCATCGTCGTGTGGGAATCGACCGACCTCGTGCGCTGGTCCGAGCCGCGCCTGGTCGCCGTCGCGCCCGAGGACGCCGGCTGCACCTGGGCCCCGGAAGCGGTCTACGACGCGGAAGAAGACGACTACCTCGTCTTCTGGGCCTCCACCACCGCGCGCGACGACTTCGCCCGCCATCGCATCTGGGCCGCGCGCACCTCGGATTTTCGCACCTTCTCCGCGCCCTTCGTCTACATCGACAAAGGCACCAACGTCATCGACACCACCATCGTCCACGACGGCCGCGCCTACTACCGATTCACCAAGGACGAAAAGCACAAGGCCATCACCCTCGAAACCGCCGCCAAGCTCGACGGTGACTGGCGCGAGATCACGGACTTCTCCCTTCGCACCCTTGTCGGTTACGAAGGCCCCGCTTGCTATCTCGTCGAGCCCGCCGCACCCGGCCGCCCGCCGCTCTGGACGCTCATCCTTGACCACTACATCGCGCAGCGCGGCTATCAGGCCTACGTCACCCACGACCTCGCCTCCGGCCATTTCGAGCCTGCCTCGGATTTCCGTTTTCCATTTCCATTCCGCCACGGCTCCGTTCTGCCCGTGAGCGCCGAAGAGATCGCCCGCCTCCGCGCCGCCTACGGTGTGTAAACCGAATCGCTCCGCGACGCCTCAACGCCCCTGCCGCGACGGCAGCAGATCCATCTGCGGATCGCGCAGCAGCTCGTAGTTTTTGAGGATGCGCAGCACCTCCAGCGTGTCGCTTTTCCGGTAGCTGCGGTTCACCTCCACCTTTTCGATCAGATCGGTGAGGATCGCTCGGAACGAGATGATGCCGTCCACCCCGCGCGCCTTGAGCAACTCCACGCTCTGGCTCCGAAAAGGCTCCTGCGTCGGCAGCGCGGGCAACACGAGCACCTTGGCGAACTCCTCCGGCTTGCCCGCCTCGTCGCCCTCCTCGACCGGGAAAAACCGCGTCGCCTTCCGCTGCACCTCGTCCTCGAGGAACCGAAAGATCTCCGGCGAGCTCTTGAGCATGCCCGGCGTGAACACGTCCGTGTGCCAGGGCTTCACCGACACGACCGCTCGGTGCAGATAGGGCAACTCCGTCGCGAACAAGAAAAAGTCCGGTTTCCGTCCCTCGCGCGTCCAAGAGGGATTGTAGACGACGAGATCGATCTCCTCGTCGCTGGTTTTCTTGCGCGCCTGCACCGCGTGCTTGCGGACTTGGCGCACGAAGAAGCCGTTTTGCTCAAAGTATTCGCGGACTATGCCTTCGTCGATTGCGGCCACGGGAAAGGTTCAAACGACAAATCCGACGAGGATGAATCTTAAAACCACAAAAGCTATTAACCACAGATCACACGGATTTTCACGGATATGACCAAGCGGATGCTGTTATGCATTATCCGTGTCCATCCGTGCGATCCGTGGTCAAAACCGCCTGCGCTACACCGCCCCGACCTCGCGGAATGCCGCCTCGGCCAGCGCCGGATCGACTCCGCCCTGCGTTGCCGAATCGCCGAGCGCCTTGAGCACCACGAAACGCAACCCGCCGGCGCGCACCTTCTTGTCACGCCCCATCGCCGCGACCAGGCCGGGCAAAGCCAGCGGCTCGCGCAGGCGCGTAGGCAAGGCGTGCTCCGCCACGACCTTGTCCACCCGCCCCACCGAGCGGGCGTCGATGTATCCGAGCTTTTGCGACAAACGCGCCGCCGCGCACAGCCCCACCGCCACCGCCTCGCCGTGCAAATAGGTTCCGTAGCCGGTCACCTGCTCGATCGCATGCCCGAAGGTGTGCCCGAGGTTCAACAACGCCCGCCCTCCCTCCGCCGCCGTCTCGCGCTCATCCGCCTCCACGATCCGCGCCTTCGTCGCGCAGCAGCGCCGCACCACCTCCGCCAGATCGCCGCTCATCAAGGTCAGTGGCTCGCGCTCCAGCCGCGCGAAGAGCTCCGCGTCGCCGAGCAGGCCGTATTTGATCACCTCCGCCATGCCCGCCGCGAACTCGCGCGCCGGCAGCGTGGCGAGCAGCGCCGTGTCGATATACACCGCCGCCGGCTGGTGAAAGGCGCCGACGAGGTTCTTGCCCGCGTCGAGATTGATGCCCGTTTTTCCGCCCACCGAGCTGTCCACCATCGCGAGCAGCGTCGTCGGCACCTGGATAAAAGGGATGCCGCGCAGGTAGCTCGCCGCCGCGAAACCAGCCAGATCGCCGATCACGCCGCCGCCCACCGCGACGAGTTGCGAGCTGCGGTCGAGCCGGTTCGCCGCCAGGAAATCCCACACGCGGCCAAGCTCTCGGACGCACTTGGTCCCCTCGCCCGCCGGCAGCACCAGGCGCGGGCAATCCCCCGCCAACGCGTCGAGCGCCGCGCCCTGCGTCGCCGCGAGATTTTCGTCGGTCACCAGCGCGACCTTGCGACCCGCCGCGCGCAG
>CBIHRE010000501.1:0-4168 GCA_966212385.1 uncultured Akkermansia sp.
CATCGATGATGTAGGGCGATCCGGAACGCTCGATGGTGCGACGCCATCCCGGCGCCTTTCCCTCACGGGCATTGAATCCGCCCACGATCAACTCGACTGTCGGACCATGATTTAGGCGCAATAAGACCGACGTATATTTTTCTTTAACCAAGGTGTTCAGAACTTCGCCCTCTCGGCCCTTGGGCAGATTAGCCATCGTCTGTTCGCTTAAGGGAAGGTGCGCAAAGTGCGACGCCAAGTTCCAAGCAGATTCCTCGGCAATCAAAGGAACCGCTATGCAGAAGATCAAAAGTAGCGTCTTTTTCATGGGGCAAAACTTTCGGCGGTGCTGTTGGCGTCGTCCCAATCTTCATGTCGCATCCAGCGCCCGTAAGGCCAAGGAAGGCCTTCGCCTGTCGGCCAACCACCCTGCATCAAAGCGACGTTGGGGCGCGGATTCGCGGGATAGCGGGTATCCGTGGGGGGCGCAGGAGAAACACCATACGGAAATTCGTTCATCACGGCGGAGGGAAAGGGTGGAGTTACCGTTGGATTATCGTGGCCGTCGTCGGAATCGTGCGCGTCCAAAATATGCCCGACCTCGTGGGCCGCCGCAACGGCGGCGTGGGGTTCGAGATTCCGCAGGAAAAGAAACACTCGTCCGTTTCCCGAAAGCCCGCGTCTTTTGGGTCCGGACAGGTTGTTGGCATCGTAGGGGAGACCGCTATCCTTGAAGAGCAGTATCGGGATCGTATCGGAGGCCGCGATGGCGGCTGGAAGAAGGGAGCCCAAAGCCGGAGCGGGGGCGTTGGCTTGGGTGCCGACGAGTCCGGATTTCTCATTCTCGGTCAAAACGCCGTCCGGGCTTCGCACGGGCAGAAGTCCGTCGAAGCGATACACGCCGAGAAATTCGGCGAGTCCCCAGGTGTCGTAGCGAAACGGGCGGGCCCGGTCGCCTCGTTGGGGATGCAAAACGAAGCGAACTCCGGCCTGCTTGAATGAATCGTTGCAGACCGAGAGGATCTCGTCGTCGCTCGGCACGGCCACGGCGGGAGCGGACGCGAACTGGGTGAGCGGCGAGTCGGGGTCTTCGATCGTGTAGATCGCCAGCTTCACCTCGCGTTGAGGCAGGATCATGACATTTAGGGTCAGGTAGGAGGAGCCAGCGCCGCCTTTCGGCACCAGCTGGATCGTCGCCGTTTCCGGCAGGTTGGCGCCGGTATTTTTGCCGGTGAGGGTGAGCTTGGCCGTGGTGCCGGTGAAGGCGGACATGGTGACGCCGACTCGAGCGGTATCGGAGGGGGCGACGCGCCACTCCAGGCCGCCGGCGGCGGTGGGGAGCATGTCCAGATTCAGAATGGTGTTGGATTTTCCCTGGACCACGCTCGCCCAGTATTCGTCCGGCGCGTCTCCTTCCGCTTTGTTCGGCGGGTCGAAGCCGAGGTGCACTTTGCCGGCGTCGGCGCGGAAGCGGAACGAGGCGAAGCTTTGCGAAAGCTCGGCGACTTCGACGCCGGCGGCGTTTTCGGCGACGAGGCGAAGCGGCGAATCGCTCAGGCCGCGCATCTCCACGAGGATGACTCCTTGGCCTTGGTCGAGAATTCGCGTGAGAAACTCGTCGGAGAGTTCGATGCCGCCCGCGGTGATTTGTTGGGTCGTGGCGACGGCGGCGGCCTGGGCGGCGTTCGGGCCGTAGCCGGTCGTGGCATCGTCGTCGAGATAGTCGAAGGCGGTCTCGGCGGTGAGGCTGGTGAACAGAAGATTCATCGCGCCGTCGGCCTGCTTGAGCTTGTAGCGTAGCGACGGGCCGGGCGGCAGCACTTCCAGGAGCCGCTTGATGTCGAGAAAGACGGGGGTGAAGTCGGCGAGGTCGTCGGCGCCGTCGACGCGGTTGTTTTGCGCGTCCACCCCGGCCGTCTGGGCGAGGGACACGGTATCGGTCGCATCCACGTCGTCGTCGTCGTTGATCTTCACATACAGCCTCTCGTCCGGCGGGAGGTCGACCGCGCCGATGATGTTCGTTTGCGGGCGGATGACGCCGTCGTGGTCTTGATCGACGCAGAGCCGGGCGGGCACGCGGAGCAAGGGGCGTTGCTGGGTTCCTCAGACGCAGACGCCGCCCGAGATCCTACGTTCGTTGCCGGAATGGACGTAGGGCAATGCGACATTTGCGGTCGCAGGCACGTAGTAGTCGCCCTGGGGCGAGGGGCGTCGCAGCCAGATCTTGGAATCGGTGGGGTGGAGGACGTCCCCTTCGGCGGACGAGGCGGGAAAATAGCCGGAGAGAATCGACGGCCAGGGTCCGTCGTTCCAAATCCACGGGAACCGGCTGCCGAAGCCGACCACCAACCCGGAGTCGGTCACCAGGCTCGGCGTGGCGCCAAGGGCTGGGAAGAGCGCCGTCTCCGACGCGCCGCCGGGCGGCAGCAGGTGATAGCTCGCCGGAGCATCACGCGTGGTGGAGACGAGCAGGTGCCCGTTGGCGCTGAGCGCGCTGATTTCGGACGAGGCGGAGAGGGAGACGGACCCCGATTCGAACAAGGCGGCGTTGCCCGTCAGGTTGGCCGGAGGCTGCGCCGGATCGGTCCATTTCACCACGTCGTCAAGGTAGTCGAACCAAGCCTCGTGCCAATCGTCGTCGCAGCCCACGTTCGCGACGCCATAGCAGTTGCCCGCGTCGTCGATGCGCAGATCGGAAACAGCCATGCGAATGTCCACCCAATCCACGTATCGTTGGTAACGGTCGGCCGCCGATGCGATCCCGGGATTGAGCGCTTGCGGCGTGGCTCCCGATCCCGCGGGCCACAGGACGCCGACGGATTCGCCATATTCCAGCCGCAACGGCGTGGTTCCCCAGTGCTCGGCGTAGCAAATTCCGACGATGTCCCCTTGGTCGTTCATGTCGGTCAGGGCGAACGACAGGTCGCCGCCGTCGCCATGTTGGCTGTCACCGTCGGGAACGCCTGGGTTCCAGAGAACGGGATGATCATAGACCCATGGCCATGCCGGGCTGCGCACCTGAGCGAGCGTTCCTTGGGTCCACACGTAACCGAGCAGAACGGAGGCGGGGGCGCCGCGGCTGTTCCAAGCATCGCCGGTCGACAGCAGCACCTTTCCGCCGGGCGTGATGCGGACGATCTTGGCTTCGGCGATCGTCCCGGCCGGCGAACTCGCGAGCAAGTCGACGGCGGCGGTCTGAAGGTAGCCCGGGTGCTGGAACTGGGTTTGGGCGACGTCGGGCATCTTGCCCAATTCGGAGACGGAGGCGTGGACGGAGCAAGAGGCCGCGAGCGACGCACAAAGCCCCCGCAGCAGACGAAAGGGTTTTTTCATGGGCTCTTGAGCCAGGCCTGGGCGTAGCCGTCGGCGTCGGTGTGCACGGTGAGGACGGGAAGGAGCTTGGCGTCGGGAGTGTTGGAGGCCGCGAGCAGGCCTTCGCCCGGCTCGGCGTGGAAATGGACCGGGGCGCCCGCCAAGGGAGTGCCATCGGGGCGGAGAGCGCGAACGCGCATCGGGTGGGTCGTGAATTGGCCGGGCCTGGGCGTCTGGTCGCCGCCGGAGATCTGCAGGAGAACGGGTTTGAGATCTCCGTAGGCATCGAGGTGGGGATCGTTGCCGTTGCGATACTCGTCGAGGTTGGTGACCCGGTTGAGATTGGGGTCGGCAAGCGCGTCGGCGGGATCTCGGGGATCGAGGCCGTGGTCGACCTCCCACTTGTCGGGCATGCCGTCGCGGTCCGTGTCGGCGGAAAAGGGGTCGGTGCGCAGGAGGAGCTCCTGCTGATTGGTCAGGCCATCGTCGTCAAAGTCCTCGGCGTAAGGGTCGGCGAAGGTTCCCTCGAGATGACGCAGGCGGACGAAGACGCGCGGCGATTCGCTCGTGAAGCCATAGCTGACGGCGGCGTCGTGACCGGTCTCGATCAGGGGGAAGGATTCCCAAGTGAGGAGGTCGGTGCTGCGTTGGGCGCTATAGGTCCGACCGGAACGCGCCCACCAAGCGAATTCGTAGGCGCCGGGCGTGCCGGGGACGGCGCGAAGGCGTTGGTTCTCGTCGGCCGCCCCGTTTGTCGCGGGGCCGGTGGGCAGGAAGTCGTCTTGCGCGAAGGCGGCGATGGCGAGGGCGAGGGAAAAGAGTGCCAGGAGCGGCGGCGGTGCGAAGGTGAAGCGGGACATGGGAGCGAGGAGCTGGG
>CBIHRE010000502.1:0-4162 GCA_966212385.1 uncultured Akkermansia sp.
CCTTCGCCGACTACCCGATCGCGTCGCACCGCTACCTCGCCGACCCGACCTCGCTGGTCACTCCGGACCGCGTTTACCTCTATTGCTCCAACGACGACGCGAGTCCCGTCGGAGGCAGCTACAATATTCCCAATATCATCCTGGTCTCCTCCTCAGACATGAAAAACTGGACCGATCACGGGTCCGTTTTCCGTGCCGCCGACCAGACCACCTGGGCGAAGAAGACCTGGGCCCCCGGAGCCATCGAACGCGACGGCAAAACCTATCTCTACTTCGGCAATGGCGGCGCCAACATCGGCGTCGTGGTCGGCGACAGCCCCCTCGGTCCCTTCAAGGACGTGCTCGGAAAACCGCTCGTCACCCACAACAGCCCGGGCGTCCAACCGGCGAAAAACATGTGGCTCTTCGACCCCGGCGTCTTCGTCGACGACGACGGTCAGGCCTACCTGTATTTCGGCGGCAACGGCGACGACAACGTCCGCATCGCTCGGCTCAACCGCGACATGATCAGCATCGACGGCGAGATCATGAAGATGCGCGCCCCCAATTTCTTCGAGGCCGCCTTCGTCCACAAACGGAAGGGCGTCTACTATTTCTCCTACTCCACCACGCCCGGCGCCGGCATGCGCTTCGACTACATGACCAGCGACAAACCCGACCGAGGCTTCACCTACAAGGGAGTCCTCTCCGATCAGCCGCCGCTCAATAACAACAACCACCACGCCGCCAGCTTCGAGTTCAAGGGCCGCTGGTATCACGCTTATCACAATCGCATCGTCGCGCGCGACGCCGGCATCCCCGCCGGTTTTCGGCGCAACCTCGCGATCGAAGAATTCGACTACGAGCCCGACGGCTCGATCCGCAAGGTCGCCTTCACGCCCGACGGTGTCGCCCAGGTCGGACACCTCGATCCCTATGTCCGCGTCGAGGCCGAGACTTTCGCCGCGCAACACGGCGTTGAAACCGAGCCCTGTTCCGAAGGCGGGATGAACCTCACGGATCTCCAGGATGGCGACTGGGTGCGCATCCGCGGCGTGGATTTCGGCGCGGGCGGGGCGAAAAAATTCCGCGTCCGCGTCGCCTCCGAGGATGACGACAGCGGCGCCATCGAGATCCGCGTCGGCGGGCCCGAGGGCCGCGTGGCCGGCGCCGTGAAGATTCCCAGCACCGGCGGCGCCCGCCACTGGGTTGACCTGTCCGCCGAAGTGAACGGCCTCTCGGGCGTTCAGGATCTCTGCCTCCGCTTCACCGGCGAAAAAGGCAAGACCCTCTTCAAGGTCGACCAATGGCGCTTCGAGCGCTGAAACGAGGTTTCGCGCGCTTCCTCATCCGATCTCGAACGCTCGTCGGGTTCGTCGGGCCGACCGGCCCCATCCAGGCCGCATCATAACCTTTTCTCGCATCCCCTAAACGCATCGCCGACGAGCGGCGGGGCGCACCTTCTCGGTCGCCCCGTCGCCTCGTTCGCGAGGCTTCGCCTATGCAGATTTTCGCCTTCGAGAGAATCAACCGCCCAGATCGAAGACCGCCGCCGACCGCAAACTCCCACCCGAACGATTTGCTCTGGTCTATAATTAGCCTGTTTTATCGATTGAGCCGCGTTTCAAACCCCTGACCTTTTTGGTTTCCGCCCCTGCGGCCCTGGCTCCCTCCGCCCATTTTCACCTATGCTTTCACCGTTCCGCCATGCCAGGCGCCTCGCCGCCCTGTGCCTTGTCACCCTGGCAGTCGCCATCCCCGCTTTCGCCCAAGGCGCCCACAACCCCCTGATCTGGGCCGACGTCCCCGACATCGCCATCATCCGGGTCGGCGAGACCTATTACATGAGCAGCACGACCATGCACATGAGTCCGGGGCTCCCGATCATGAAGTCGCGCGATTTGGTCAACTGGACCACCGTCGGCTACGCTTACGACACCTTGGTCGACAATCCCGCCATGCGGCTCGAGACCGGCCGTGGCGCCTACGGCCAGGGTTCTTGGGCCAGCAGCCTGCGCTTTCATGATGGCGTCTTCTACGCCACGACCTTTTCCAGCACCAGCGGCCGCACCCACGTCTACACGACGCGCGACATCGAGAAAGGACCGTGGAAGGAGTCTTCCTTCACGCCCTCGCTCCACGACCACTCGCTCTTTTTCGACGACGACGGCCGCGTCTACATGATGAACGGCGGTGGAGACCTGCGCCTCGCTGAACTGCTCCCCGATCTCTCCGGCCTGAAACCCGGCGGTTTCAACCAAGTGGTCATCCCCAACGCGAGCCGCGTCGCCTCGGCCAATGTCGGCCTGCCCGCCGAAGGATCGCAGATGTTCAAACACGAGGGCCGCTACTACGTGGTCAACATCACCTGGCCCCGCGGCGGCATGCGCACCGCCATCATCCACCGCGCTGACAAGATCACCGGTCCCTACGAGGGTCGCGTCATTCTTCAGGACAAGGGCGTCGCCCAAGGCAGCCTCATCGACACCCCGGAGGGCAAATGGTATGCCTACCTCTTCAAGGACAACGGCGCCGTCGGCCGTATCCCCTACCTCGTCCCCGTCCGCTGGCAGGACGGCTGGCCGATCCTCGGCGACGAGGGCAAGGTCCCGATGACCCTCGACATTCCGGCCGGCGGTCAGGGCATGTCCGGAGTCGCCGGTGTCGTCGCCTCCGACGAGTTCCAACGCGCGCCGGGTGATCGTCCGCTTCCACTCGCCTGGCAGTGGAACCACAACCCCGATCCCGCGTTTTGGTCGCTCAGCGCCCGCCCCGGCTACCTGCGCCTCACCACCGGCAAAGTCGCGGCCGATCTGCTCCACGCCAAAAACACCCTCACCCAGCGCACCTTCGGCCCGCGTAGCGTCGCCAGCACTCGGGTCGATGTCTCCGCGTTGAAAGACGGCGACGTCGCCGGGCTTGGCGCGCTTCAGCGCAACTACGGCTACGTTGCCGTGAAACAAGACAAGGGCGCCCGCCAGATCGTCATGGTCGCAGCCGAGAAAGACGTCCCTGTCGAGATCGCCTCCGTCCCCCTCTCCGCCGAGGTCGTTCACCTCCGCGTCGATTGCGAGTTTCAACCCTCGCCAGAGTTCGCCCGCTTCTCCTATAGCCTCGACGGCCGCGAATGGATTCCCATCGGGCGCCCCGCGCCCATGGCCTACACGATCCCCCACTTCATGGGCTATCGTTTCGCCCTCTTCTGCTACGCCACCCGCGAGACCGGAGGTCACGCCGACTTCGATTACTATCACGTGTCGGCATCGCCCGATGAACCCGCCGCTCCCACCGCCCGCCCCCTCGCCACCGACCTCGAAGGCAAGCCCTTGCCCGCCGCTCCCGGCTCCAATCCCCTCTTCCGCGACTCCTTCACCGCCGATCCCGCCCCGCTCGTCGTCGGCGACACCGTCTATGTCTACGTCGGCAAGGACCAAGCCCGCGACAAGGAGATGTTCACCATGCCCGCTTGGCTCTGTTACTCGTCCAAGGACCTGAAGACTTGGACCGCGCACGGCGAGGTGATGCGCCCCACCGATTTTTCGTGGGGCGAAGCCAACTCCGCCTGGGCCTCCCAGGTCGTCCGGCAAGGTGACAAGTTCTACTTCTATGTCACCGCGCGCGGAGACTCCTCCGCGCCCGGCAACAACATCGGCGTGGCCGTCGCCGACAGTCCCATCGGCCCCTTCAAGGACGCCATCGGCCGCCCGCTCATCACCAACGCCATGACCCCCGACGCCAGACGGCCGTGGGAAGACATCGACCCCACCGTCCTCGTCGACGACGATGGCACGCCTTGGATGTCCTGGGGCAACGGCGACTGCTACCTCGTCAAACTGAAGAAGAACTTGACCGAGCTCGACGGCCCGATCCAAAAGATCACTCCGCCCCACTACGTCGAGGGACCCTGGCTCTACAAACGCGGCGGGCTCTACTACCTCGTCTACGCTTCGATGATTCCTCCCGGCGGCTGGGAACAGATCAGCTACGCCACCGCGGAGAAAATCACCGGTCCATGGACCCATCGCGGGCGCGTCACCGGATCGGCCAAAAACAGCTTCACCATCCACCCGGGCGTGGTCGAGTTCAAGGGCCAGTGGTATTTCTTTTATCACTACGCAGGCATGGCGCTCGATGGCGAAAAAGGCGCCCTGGGCCGGCGCGCCGTCTGCGCGGAGTATCTCTT
>CBIHRE010000503.1:0-4157 GCA_966212385.1 uncultured Akkermansia sp.
GTTGCTTATTTGTTGGAGGGGGGTGTCTCTCCGCCGTTTGCGTGACGAACAAACCACGGGGGGAGGTCCCCGCCCGTCCACCCAAAATCGCACAGCAATCGGCCGGCGTCGCGCCGCACTCAGAACGGCACGTCTTCGTCTTGCACGGTCTCTCCTGGCTCGGCGGGGAGAGGCGCGCCGTCGTCGTCCATGGCGGGCGAGGCTTTCCGGCCCTTTGCGGCCGGCGCGCCCTTTGGCTTTGGCGCCGAAGCCGGCGCGGCGCCCTCGGCCTCGATCTTCCACGCGTTGAGATTCACGAAATAGCTGTCCTTCCACTCGCGGCCGCGGAGGTCGAAGAAGACCTTCACCTTGGCGCCGGGCTGGAGGCCGGCGACGAGCTCCACCTTCTCCTTCACGCACTCGAACTTGATGTCCTGCGGGAAGCGGCCCGACTCGATGGTGAGCACGAATTCGCGCTTGTTGAAGCCGCTGCCGAAGGTCTGCTCGTCGAAGACCTTTTTGATGGTGCCTGAGATTTCGAACATGCCGGCACCGTGAGGAAATCGTCCGTCCGCGCCAGCCCTTGTTTCGGAAAAGTTTTGTCCACGGAACACACGCAATACACGGAAGAACCGTATTCGGGCCTTTTCTTATTTCCGTGTATTCCGTGTGTTCCGTGGGCATCCCCGTTTTGTTTTGAGTCGCCGCCTCTCCCCCGGTTGGATTTCGCCCTTTCGTCTTTTCCAACCCCTTCAACCACCATGTCCCGGATCGTCCAAAAATACGGCGGCACCTCCGTCGGTGATGTCGAACGCATCAAGAAGGTCGCGGCCCGCATCAAGGGTTATCGCGACGAAGGCCACGACGTCGTCGTGGTCGTCTCCGCTCGTTCCGGCGTGACCAACGAACTCATCGCCCGCGCCAAGGCCGTGTGCGAGCACCCGGACGACCGCGAGATGGACCAGCTCCTCGCCATCGGCGAGCAGGAGACCATCGCGCTCACCGCCATGGCCCTTCACGGTCTCGGTGTTCCCGCCGTTTCCTACACCGGCGCGCAGGCCGGTATCGTGACCGACAAGGTCCACACCAAGGCGAAGATCCAGGGTATCAACGCCAAGCCGATCGAGGCCGATCTCAAGGCCGGCAAGGTCGTGATCGTGGCCGGCTTCCAAGGCATCACCGACGAGGGCCGCATCTCGACGCTCGGCCGCGGCGGCTCCGACCTCACCGCCATCGCTCTCGCCGGCGCGCTCAAGGCCGACAAGTGCGAGATCTACACCGACGTCGACGGCGTTTACACCGCCGACCCGCGCGTCGTGAAGGACGCCAAGAAGCTCGAGGAAATCTCCTACGACGAGATGCTCGAACTCGCTTCGTCCGGCTCCAAGGTCATGCAGTCGCGCTCGGTCGAGTTCGCGGCGAAGTATGACGTCGTTTTCGAAGTCCGCTCCTCTTTCAACTACAACCCCGGAACCATCGTGAAACAAGAAGTCGCCTACATGGAAAAAGTCGTCGTCCGCGGCGTGGCCGTGGACAAGGACCAGGCCAAGGTCACCATCACCAACATTCCCGACCAGCCCGGCTCCGCGGCCAAGGTCTTCAAGGGCCTCGCCGACGCCTCGATCATCGTCGACATGATCGTGCAAAACGTGGGCCGCAACGGCGTGGCCAACCTCAGCTTCACCGTGCCCGGCACCGAGACGCACAAGGCCAAGAAGGCGCTCGAGCCCGTGTTCGCGGCGCTTGGCGGCGGGCAGGTCGAGATCGACGAGGCCATCGCGAAGCTCTCCGTGGTTGGCGTCGGCATGAAGACCCACAGCGGCGTCGCCGCCACGCTCTTCACCGCGCTCGCCGAGGCCGGCGTGAACATCCAGCTCATCAGCACCTCCGAGATCAAAATCTCGGTCCTGATCGACAAGGCCAAGGCCGACGACGCCGCCCGCGTCGCGCACAAGGCGTTCTCGCTCGAGAAGCTCTGAGCCGCCGCCGTCTCGCCGGAGCGAGTGCCGCTCCGGCGACGTTGACTGAAAATCAACCATTCGCATCTTGGCGACATGAGCGTCGAAGAAGTCAAAGCTCGCATCGCCAAGATGAATCAGCGGCAGCGCCGCGAGATTCAGCTCTACTTGATCCAATTGCGGAGCGAGACGCCCGCTTGGCGCAAAGAAACGACCCGCCGTAACCGTGAACTCGCTTCTGGCAAGGCCGTGCCGTTTTCCGAGCTGAAGAAACAGTTGCGCGCGTGAGTTCTCGCCGGCCCTACGAGCTTTTTCTGGAACGTCGCGCGTTCCAGTTTGTGCTCGGACTGCCACGACGCGAGGGACGGCGAATCGAAGCCGAACTAGACGAGTTGCTTCGCAATCCGAACCGCGAACCCGACTACACTAGATTGGACGACGACGGGCGCTTGGTTTCCAGTCTGATTCGTTGGCACCCACGTTATTGATTATTGGATCGATGAGGCGGTCCGACGCGTAAACATCACACGCGTCGAGTCCGCCGATTGACTGACTCTTCTATCGCATGCGTTTCATCTCCACCCGCGGCCAAGCTCCCGCACTCGGTTTCTCCGACGCCGTCGCCACCGGCCTTGCGCCCGACGGCGGCCTCTATCTGCCCGAGTCGTTGCCGCGCTTCACCGCCGCGGACCTCGCGCGCTTCGCGCCGTTTTCGTATCCGGAGCTTTGCTTCGAGTTTCTCTCGCGCTTCGCGACCGACATCCCGGCCGAGACGCTTCGCGCGCTGATCGCCAAGAGCTACACCACCTTCTCGCACGCCGACATCGCGCCGGTCGTGAAGCTGGACGACCGCACCTATGTATTGGAGCTCTTCCACGGCCCGACCCTCGCGTTCAAGGACTTCGCCCTCCAGCTCCTCGGCAATCTCTACGGAAACCAGTGCGCCGTCCGCGGGCAGTCGATCAACGTCCTCGGTGCCACCTCGGGCGACACCGGATCGGCCGCGATCCACGGCCTTCTCGGCAAGCCCGGCACCGCCATCTTCATCCTTTATCCGGACGGCCGCACCTCGCCGCTTCAAGAGCGCCAGATGGCCTGCACCGGCGCGGCCAATGTCCACGCCCTCGCGATCTCGGGCACCTTCGACGACGCGCAAGCCGCGCTGAAGGAGCTCTTCGCCGACCAGGAATTCCGCACCCGCCATCGGCTGAGCGCGGTCAACTCCATCAACCTCGCGCGCATCCTCGCCCAGTGCGTCTATTACCTCTGGGCCTACCTTCGCCTGCCCGCCGGTGTGCGCGACGAGATCGAGTGGGTCGTGCCGACGGGCAATTTTGGCAACGTGCTCGCGGGCTGGCTGCTCCAAAAGATGGGCATGCCGCTGCACGGCTTCCGCGTGGCGACCAACCAGAACGACATCCTCTACCGCCTCTTCACCACGGGCGACTACCGCACGAGCGAGGTCACGCCGTCGCTCGCCCCCTCGATGGACATCCAGGTCTCGAGCAACTTCGAGCGTTTCCTCTACTTCAGCGTCGGCCAAAACCCGGCGAAGGTCCGCGAGGTGATGGAGACATTCAAGAAGAGCGGCGCCTACGCCTTCGAGAATTTCGACCGCGACACCTTCACGGCCTCGCGGACGAACGACTCCGAGATACCGGGCATCATCCGCCAGGTGTATCAGGACTTCGGTTACATCGCCGATCCGCACACCGCCTGCGGCTTCAAGTCGCTCTCGAAGGAGCGTCCGAGCATCGTGCTCGCCACCGCTAGCCCGGCGAAGTTCCCCGAGACGATCATCTCGGCGATCGGCGTCGAGCCGACGCACCCGAGCCTCGAGGTGTTGAAGGCGAAGCCGCTCGTGAAGCACAAGCTGCCCGCCAGCGCCGCCGCGATCCGCGCCTACATCGACCAGCACGCCGTCTGAGGCGTCCCGATCCTCGCGAATGTCCGAGAGCCCGGTTTCCGCACCCGATATCGCCGCGGAGCTCGTCGCGCTCATCGCGCGTCGCGACCAGGCGGGGCTGCGCAAGGCGCTGGCGCCTTGGCTGGCGCAGGATCTGGCTCCGCATCTCGCGCGGCTGAGCCCGGAACAGCTGGCCACGCTGTTTCGCTGCGCGTCCAGGGAGGTCGCCGCCCAGACCTTCGGCTACCTTCCGCTCGAGACGCAGCGACGGCTGATGAAGTTGCTCAGCCAGGAGCAGGCCGCGCAGCTGCTCG
>CBIHRE010000504.1:0-4154 GCA_966212385.1 uncultured Akkermansia sp.
GGAAGTGCGGCGTAGTGTCTTAAACGGTCACCACAACGGCGGGGTAACACGGGGGGGGACCAAACCCAGAGCGTTTCAAATAGAGCTGTAGCCGTTTTGGATTGGATTGGTATGTAGGGATGAAGAAGCCGATATCGTTGGATTTGAGGGAACGGATTGTGGGGGCCTACGAGGGGAAGGAGGGGACGAGGGAAGAGGTGGCGAAGCGCTTCAAGGTGTCGGTGGGGATGGTGAAGAAGCTTTTGGCACAGAAGAGCCGGACGGGGGATTTGAGGGCGAGGTATCGGTTTTGCGGGCGCAAGGCGCGGCTGGAGCCGGAGCATGGCAAGAGCATGCGGCGGCTGGTGGAGCGGGAGCCGGACGTGACCTTGGAGGAGATCAAACAGCGGCTGGGCTTGGACTGCACGATTGGCGCGATCCACTGGGTGCTGTGCCGGCTGGGGCTGACATATAAAAAAAGACGCTCCATGCGGCCGAGCAAAACCGGCCCGACATCGCCAAGGCGCGACGGGGCTGGAAACGCGGCCAAGGCTCGCTCGAGCCGGCCCGGCTCGTCTTCATCGACGAATCGGCCGCCAAGACGAACCTGACATGGTTGCGCGGCCGCTCGCCCAAGGGAGAACGGCTGGTCTGCCATGCGCCGCACGGGCATTGGCGAACCTCCACGATGATCGCCTCGGTGCGGTTGGACGGCACGACCGCCTGCATGACCATCGAAGAGGCGACCAACACCGAGGTCTTCTAGGCCTACGTCCGAGAGGTGCTCGTGCCCTCGCCGCGCCGCGGCGACATCGTGGTAATGGACACTCGGCGCCCACAACAACGAGCGCACCATCGCCCTCATCGAGCAGGCCGGCGCCCAAGTCCGCTTCCTGCCCGCCTACTCGCCCGACCTCAATCCCATCGAGATGATATGGAGCAAGGTGAAGGCGCTACTTCGCAAGGCCCAGGCACGCAACCATCCCGACCTGCTCGCCGCCATCGCCTCCTCACTCAACGCCGTCACTCCCAGGACGCTCTCGGCTGGTTTGCCGCCTGCGGTTATAACTTCATTTGAAATGCTCTACGCGCATCTGGAAAAACTCCTCGCGCGGCTCGACGCTGAGCAGACCGAGCGCGAGGCCGACATCGTCCGCGCCGGTGAACATGCCTCGGCGACCTGCCTGCCCGCCGAACTCCGCCGCGCGCAGACCCTGCGCGAGCAAGTCCGCTCCGCCCTGCGATGCGAGCAAAACGGCAAGACCAAGCACGCCCATCTCCTCGAACCCGACGCCGCGCAACTCGCGACCATGCTCGAAGAAGCCGCCGCGGTGCGCGAACAGATCGGAGCCGGCGCCACCCCGCCACCCTCGCCGACGGCGGCTACGCGAGCGGGGCGCAACTCGAAGCGGCCACGCGCGGCGGCCACGACGTGCTCACGCCCCTGCCCAGCGCCAGCAAAGACGACACGGATCCCTACCACGCTTCGCACGTCCGTCACGACCCCGAGCGCAAAGTGGTCGTCTGCCCGCAAGGCCGCGAACTGCCCTTGCAACGCATGCGCCAACGCGGCGGCCAATCGGTCGAAGTTTACGCAGCGCCCAGGTCTGCAAAGACTGCCCGGTGCGCGAGCACTGCACCCCGGACCGGCGCGGCCGCACCATCGACATCGGCCTCGGCCACGCCCGCATCGAAGCCATGCGCGAACTGGCGCCAGCCCGGCAACGCCGAGTATTACCAGCTGATGCCATCTACTATTCGGAATGAGACATTAGGTTGGCGCGCCAGAGTTTACTCGATCAAGCAGCCAGCCTTGAGCGATGAGTTGGGCGACGCGCTGGCCGCACTGGCGGAACGGGGCGAGTTCCGCGAGGAGGGCGCGCTCAAGGGCTTCGAGTTTGTCGAAGAGCTGGTTGCAGATGCGATCCTTGACCAGGTCGCCGAGTTTTTCGACCGGGTTTAGTTCCGGGGAGTAGGGCGGCAGCGGTAGCAAGCGCAGGTTGGAGGGCACGAGCGCATCGTCCGGCTTGAGGTGGAAGCCGGCCTGGTCGGCGATGACGATGTGGCGGGCTTGCGGGTCGGTCTCGCCGATCTGACGCAGAAACAGCGCGTGGGTGTCCTGATCGACCGAAGGGGTAAAGAGCAGCTCCATGCGATTGTCCCCGTCGACCTCCATCGCCTCGTGCAGGTAGCCCCACTGGTATCTTGTCGCGTAGGGCGCATGGACGCGCACGCCGCGAAGGCTCCAGCAGCGGCGGATCACCGGCAGCAATCCGTAGCGATGCTCGTCGAGCACCCACAGGCGCACCCGCTCAGCCCCGGCGGACGCTTCGGCGAGGCGCTCGGGCAGCGTGAACTTGAAGATCTCGGCCGCGAGCGGGTCCTTTTTGGCGTGGGTCTTGCGCGGCACCTTCAAGACCCCGCCGGCTTTTCCCAAGAGCGTGTAAACGCTGCTCAGCGCCAGCCCCTCGCCCGTGCGCTCCTTGATCCACGCCTGCGCCTCCTTGGCCCGGCGAAACCGTCCTTGGCGCAGATGCTCCAAAAACTCCTCGTGATCGGCCCCCTGCAAGGTCGGCGCCGATCCTCCCTTGTGCTCGCGGGTCAACAAACCTTCGACGCCCCCCGCGATGAACTTGTCCAAGTAGCGAAAGACCGTGGAGCGACCCACGCCCACCACCTCCGCAATCTGCGCGGCGCTCAGTTCATGCTGCGCCACCAACTTCATCACCATCAGGCGTTGCCCAGCCCACGCCTCGGTGTGCTCTCTCCACGCCTCCGCGAGCTCCTCCGCCTTCGCCGGCCCTAGTTCAGGTAGTTTTTCGCGCCATGCCCAACCTACGCATCTATAGTGCCAACGCGGAACGTAGTTGGTATGACATCGGCGACGGTGCAGCCGGTCTTCGCGCAGGTGAAACAGCAGATGGGCTTTCGACGCTGGACCCTGCACGGCCTGGAAAAGTCAGCGCGCAATCGGCCATGCTCTGCACCGCCTCGAACCTGCAAAGTCGTCTACCGACGCTGGCCCGACGGGCGCGACGCACAAGGCGAGGGACCTCGTCACGCTCCCTCGCCCCGGCCAGGCGCCGGCTCCCGCCGGCGTTCCCGCGGCGCCGCAGGCGCGGCCTCATGCCCGCATCGCCCGCCCCCCCCTTCGCCGCCTCCCTTTCCTCCCCTCGTCTCCACTTAATCCGCCTAACCCTCGCAAGAGGTTGCGAGACAGCCCCTGCCCGGCGCCCCTCCCTATCTATGTGGACGCTGACGACAAACACGCAACTCCTACTTGTCATCGCAGAGACCATTGATGTTTAAAACCATCGGATCGTTTCCAGTGTGGAATTCAGTTTGGCGTTGAGCACGGCGGGACTTGGGGCTGGGCAGCTGCGGCGCAGGCCGAACGCGATGATTTGCCCGACCATTGCCCGGGGCGCACCATCAGCGGGTCGCCGAAGCGGCGCAGCAGCTCGGCGTCGATCATTTTGGTCTTTGCGGCTGTTTTCATCTACAGAGACTGAAACCACCACCCTTACCGCTTGCGTGCGCCCTGACCGTTTTCGCTACCAGAAGCAAGGGTTAGGGGTAATTGTAAGCCCGACCGGTCACTTACATTTTGCAGTGATCCGTCAGTAGCTTAAATAAAGAAGCCCCGAGCACCGTAACCGGCACTCGGGGCATAAACCTGGCAACGACCTACTCTCGCGGGACCTAACGTCCTACTACCATCAGCTACTCGGGGCTTAACGGCCGTGTTCGGGATGGGAACGGGTGGAACCCCCGGTATATAATCACCAGGAAATTGGTTGTTCAGTATTAGATAAAAAGTAAGGAAGTAAATTAAACGACTAGAATTTAGCATTTTGCATAAACCGGCAGGCTCATTAGTAACGGTAAACTGAACACATTACTGCGCTTACATTTCCGTCCTATCAACCGGGTGGTCTACCCGGAGCCTGCACCGTCTTGCGACGGATTGTGATCTTATCTTGGGATGGGCTTGGCGCTTAGATGCTTTCAGCGCTTATCCCTTCCGAACATAGCTACCCGGCGCTGCCGCTGACGCGACAACCGGAACACCAGAGGTTCGTCATTCTCGGTCCTCTCGTACTAGAGAATGAACCCCTCAAATCACAGACGCCCACAGCGGATAGAGGACCGAACTGTCTCACGACGTTCTGAAC
>CBIHRE010000505.1:0-4146 GCA_966212385.1 uncultured Akkermansia sp.
GGCGGGGGCCTATTTCATTTTGCGCGCGATCGACCGCGGCATGCGCGGCGGCCACGTCCCGCACGCCGGCCAGGAAAAAACCTTCCACGCCGGCAGCGGCGTCCTCGCCCTCGTGGCCACCGGCGCCTTCCTCCTCGTCACCGAACCCTACCTCGGCCGCTCCGCCTCGCCGCGCCTCGAAGGCCTCACATTGGCCATGCCCGTGCTCGGGAGCCTCGCCGATCCCGATTCGCTCAAAACCATCACGCCCTCCTTCGCCATGGACCTACACTCGATCCTCGCCATCGCGCTATTCGGCGCCCTCCAGATCGCCATGTATCTGGTTTGCCTCGCCAAGATCCGCTCCATCGACGCCCAGGCCCTGCCGCCGCTCGTGAAGCTCCGCCTCATGGAGAACGAGGAAAACCTCTTCGACGGCGGCCTCTACCTCGGCATCGGCGGCACGGCCACCGCGCTCGTGCTCCAGGTGCTCGGCCTCGTGGAGCCGAACCTCCTCGCGGCCTACTCCTCCAACCTGCTCGGCATCACCTGCGTCGCGCTCGTGAAGATCCGTCACGTGCGCCCCTACAAGACCAACCTCATCCTCGCCGCGCAGGACCAGATCGCCGCCGCTCCGCTGACCGCGCGCTAAGCGCCTCCGTCCGTCATCTCCCGCACGCCCGGCCATGAACAAGACGCTGCTGCTCATCCTCTGCGACTTCCTGCTGCTGACGCTGCTCGCGCTCACGCGCTGGGAGGACGCGAAGCCCGCCGCCACGCGCGGACGCAGCGCCGCGCCCACGCCGGCGGCCGCGGCGACTCCGGCCGGCGGCTCCGCGGCGGCCACGCCCGAGCAGGACATGGTCGCGGTGATGCGCCTTTCGCTCGAGGACGAGCAGGCCCGCCGCGACGAACTCGCGCGCAATCTGGAAAAGACCGAGTCGGACCGCCTCGCCGCCGAGCGGGCCAAGGCCGAGCTCTCCGAAAATCTCGCGAAGACCGAAAAGACCGCCGCCGAGCTCGACGAGAACCTTTCCGCCACGCGCGCCGCGGCCGAGGCCGAGCGCGCCCGCAACGCCCAGCTCGCGCGCGAGCTCGCCGCCCGCGAAGCCGAGGCGAAACGTCGCGAGGCCGAGCTCGCCCGCACCGCCGCCGCCGAGGCCGCCGCCCGCGCCCGCGCGGAGGAAATGGCGGTGAAGGTCGGCGTCGCCGAACGCGAGAAACAGATTTTGCAGGAGCAGACGCAGACCCTCCGCGCGGCCGTCGAGGCCGAGCGCGCCGAGCGCCAGCGCGTGCAGGAGACGACCACGCAGATCGCCGCCGCCACCGGGCAGATCGCGGAGAAAACCAGCGAGCTTGCGCGCGAGTTCCGCGAGGCGCAGCCGATCAACGCCAACACGCTCTTCGAGGGCTTTCTCCAGCGCCGGGTGAGCGCTCGCATCGAGGCCTCGCGCTCGACCTTTCTCGGCCCGGCCTCGCGCGACATCCCTTCGCGGACCATCCTGGCGAGCGACGGCAAGGAGACCGTGGCGCTGCTGCACGTCGACGACACACCCTTCGATCTGCGCGCCGCGAGCCAGCCCGATTGGGAGCGGCTTTTGCTCACGCTTACGCGCGGGTCGTCTTCGGTGCGGCCGACAAAACTCGAGTTCGCCTCGCTCGATCCGCGCGTCGTGATCGTGCGCCTGACGGACGAGGAGGCGAAGCATCTCGGCGGCGAGCCCTACCTGCTCGCGCTGGAGCCGTTCAAATTTCCCGAGGCGGTGCTGATCAGCGCGGGCGGCGCGGGCTACGGTGAACTGCCCTTCAAGATCGACCCGAAGAACCCGGGTTACGTGAAGGTGGACAACCGGCTTTTCCGCCGGCTCTTCGGCGATTTCTCGCCCTCGCGCGGCGACCTCGTGTTGAGCAAGACCGGCGAGCTGCTCGGCGTGATGGTGAGCACCGACACCTGCGCCTTGATCAATAATTTCCTCCCGCAGCGCGAGCTGCCGCTCGGCGCCGACGTGAAGGCCACGCTGACCGGGCCCGTGCTCGAGGCGGTGGCGAAACGCTACCAGATGCTGCCTTTTGGCCTGAAGTGAGGTGTGGCGGGCGCGAGTGTTTTTAACCGCGAGTGGACGCGAATAGACGCGAATTTCCAGAGGACCTGAGGCATCAGTCTTGGATTTATTCGTGTGAATTCGCGTCCATTCGCGGTTAGCCCTCCTGACCGGAAAAGATGATTCCGCCCGACATTCTCTGGATCGTGACGACGCAGTGGCGCGCGCAGGCCTGCGGCTACGCGGGCGATCCCAACGCGCGCACGCCGGCGCTCGACGCGCTCGCGGCCGATCCGCGGACGGTGAACTACGCGCAGGCGGTGACGCCGCATCCCTTCGGACCTTTCGCGCGGGCGGCGATGCTCACCGGCGTGCCGTCGCCTGAAAATGGCGCGGTCGATTACTGGGACGCCTTGCCGCGCGGCTCGCGAACGATCGCGCACGCGCTGACGGAGCGCGGTTACGGCACGGCGTTTTTCGGCAAATGGGGCGTGGGTGAGCGCGATCGCGCGGCGCCCTTGGTCGGCGAGGCGGCGGCGCGCGTGCCGGTGCCGCTCGAGGCGCGCGGCGGGTTCGCGCATTGGGTCGGTTTTGAAGGCGGCTTTTTGCTCAACGATCCGTGGCTGCACGGTGACGGGATCGACGGCTTCGAACGGCGAGCGGGGTATCAGGGCGATGTGGTTTGCGAACTGGCGGCGGAGTGGTTTGCGCGGGGGGCGGCGGGGAAGCGTCCGCGTTTTGCGATCGCGAGCTTGGAAGCGCCGCATCCGCCCTATGACGCGCCTACGCCGGAGGGAGCGGCGAGGATCTCGGCGACGGACCTGCTTTTGCCCGCGAACGTGCCGCGCGGGGGCGAGGTCGAGGCGAAGGCGAGGCGAGAGCTCGCGGGTTACTATGCGCACATCGCGGCGACGGATGCGGCGATCGGGAGGCTGCTCGCGCGCGTGCCGGAGGAGACGCTTGTCGTGGTGACCTCCGTGCATGGCGACATGCACGGCGCGCACGGGCTGTTCCGCAAAGGATGGCCGCACGAGGAAAGCGTGCGCGTGCCCTTGCTCGTGCGCGGGGCGGCGTCGACCGCGTCGGCCGGGACGACGCGCGGAGGGACCCGCGCGTCCACCGGAACGGCCGGATCGATTTCGAACGAGGCGGTGTCCTTGCTCGATCTGCCGGCGATGACGCTGGCGTGGAGCGAGGGGCGGGCGTGGAGTTGTCCGCGCGACCGCGCGGAGATCTCGATGCCGAGCGTGGTGCGTTTGCCGCACCAGTGCGACCGCGTGTGGCGTGGCTGGCGTTCGGCGACGGAGAAACATGTTTTCAACGCCGACGGTTCGGAGTGGGCGCTGGGAGAGTAGAGTGACGGCTGATCGCGTTCAAATTGCCCGTCCACCTGGAGTGCAGCGCCGGTGCTGGCTCAGGCGGCCGCTTTGGGCGGTAGCGCGGGCAGGGTGAGCAGAAACTCGGTCAGGCCGGGCGCGGGATCGGGTCGGAGCGAAAGTTCGCCGCCGTGGCTGCGGGCTATCTCGCGCGAAAGGGCGAGGCCGAGGCCGTGGCCGCCGCGACCGCGGGCGGCGTCGGCGCGGTAGAAACGGCGGAAAAGGCCGGCGCGCGCCTCGGGCGAGATCGTGGCGCCGGTGTTGCGCACGCGCAGCTCCACGCGGTCGCCGGAGAGCGAGAGATCGCAGGCGACTTCGCCGCCGGGGTGGTTGTAGCGGGTGGCGTTGTCGAGCAGGTTCAGGACGACGCGGCGGAGGAGAAGCGCGTCGCCGCGCACCCGGGCCGCCGGAGCGGGCGCGACTTGCAGGCTGACGTCGCGCGCGCCGGCGAGCAGCTCGGCGTCCTCGCAGGCGGCGGCGACGAGCGCGGAGAAATCGATCTCCTCGAAAAGCTCCGCGCCGATCTGGCCGGCGTCGAGGCGGGCGAGGAGAAGCAGGTGTTCGGTTATGCGCTCGAGCCGGCCGATCTCCTCCTGAAGGCTGAGAAGGGCGGTCTCGGTCTGGGGCGCGAGGCCGGGGTTGCGCAGCAGGCGCGAGATTTCCCCGCGCATGATGGTGCGCGGGGGGCGCAGCTCGTGGGAGGCGTCGGCGGAAAAACGACGCGCCTGCTCGAAGCCGGTTTCGAGGCG
>CBIHRE010000506.1:0-4137 GCA_966212385.1 uncultured Akkermansia sp.
TGGCCTCGGAGGCGGGCACGGGCGCGCTCGGCATCGAGGGCGGAGCGTTCGGCGTCGACGACCTCGAGGTAGCTCACGGCGCCGGAATCGTAGCGGATGCGCGAAAGGTCGGCGGCGCGGCGGGCGGAGGTGGCGGCGCGCTCGGTGGCGGAAGATTGCTCGGCGGTGAAGCGCACGGCGGCGAGGGCGTCGCGCACATCGCGGAAAGCGCCGAGCACGGCCGAGCGGTAGCGGGCGGATTGCTCGGCGAAGGCGGCCTCGGCGCGGGTGAGGTTGGCGCGGTTGCGGCCGCCTTGGAAGAGCGGCAGGTAAACCTTGGGGCCGAAGCTCCACACGCGGGTGTCGCCGGAAAGGAGGTCGGAGAAGTCGCTGCTCTCCCAGCCGGCGCTGCCGGTGAGCGTGATGGTCGGGAAAAACGCGGCGCGAGCGACGCCGATGCGGGCGGAGGCGGCGGTTTGCGCGAGCTCGGCGGCGGCGATGTCGGGGCGGCGCTGGAGCAAGTCGGAAGGCAAATCGGCCGGCACCTCGGGCGCGGTGGGCAGGGCGAAGACGCCGGAGGGCGCGACGGCGGCGGGATCTTCGGCGGCGACGAGCGCGGCGAGCGCGTGGCGCAGGATCGCGGCGCGTTGCTTCACGGCGGCGAGGTCGGCCTCGGCGTTGGCGAGTTCGGTATCGGCGCGGGCGAGGTCGAGCGGGCTGCTCGTGCCGAGTTCGGCGCGGTCGGCGATGATGCGGCGGGCGTCGCGGCGGGTGGCGACGCCGGCCTCGACGGTCGCCTGTTCCTGCGCGGCGGCGGCGAGCGTGTAGTAGGTTTGTGTCACTTCGGCGGCGAGGCTGACGCGAGCCGCGGCGTAGAGCGCCTCGGCGGCGCCGGCGTCGGAGCGGGCGGACTTCGCGGATGTCCGGACGCGGCCCCAGAAGTCGAGCTCCCAGGTGGCGACGCCGGGGAGGCTGGCGTAGTCGGAGGCGTGGTAGTTGTTGTCGAGGTTGCGCTGGCGCGCGGCGGTGGCGTCGATCGCAACCTGCGGGAAGAAATCGGCGCGCGCCGCGCCGGCGAGAGCGCGGGCCTGGTCGACGCGGGCGGCGGCGGCTTGGAGGTCGGGGTTTTCGGCGAGGGCGCGGTCGATCAAGGCGGAGAGCGCGGGGTCGGCGAAGACCGAGAAAGCGGCCGCTTCGCTAGCGCGAAGCGGAATGACCAAGGACCAATGACCAAGGACCAATGAGGCGGCGGCGAGGAGGAGACGGAGATTTTTCATGGCGAGTTGAGCGAAGAGAGTTAGGCGGCTTCGGGCTGCGGGAGGGTTCGGGAGCCGGCGGAAGCGGCGGCGGCCTGGCGGTGCGCGATCACGTGCACGAGCAGGGCGAGGACGTTCATGCCGACGGCGACGGCGCAGACCGCGCGCCAGCCGCCGAGCGACCAGGCGTAGGCGCCGGCGAGTGATCCGGCGGCGCCGCCCGCGAAGCGCATCACCATGTATAGTGTGTTCAGACGGCTGCGCGCTTCGGGCAGGAGCATGAGCACGTTGCCCTGCTCGGCGACCTGGGCCGTCTGCACGCCGACGTCCATCAACAGCACTCCGAGGACGAGCACGGGTATCGCGACCCAGAGATCCATGAGGACGAAGGCCGCGATGCTGACGGCGAGGGCGAGCGTCACCGTGAAGACGGAGCCGCGGCGGTCGGCGAGCCGGCCCGCGTAGGGCGCGAGCAGCGCGCCGCCGAGGCCGACGACACCGAAGAGTCCGGTCTCGGTCGCGCCGCGGTGAAATTGCTCCGACATCAGGAACGACAGGCTCGTCCAGAACGCGGTGAAGCTGCCGAAGGACAGGGCTCCGACGGCCGCCGAGCGCCAGAGCTTTGGCTGGGTTTTCCACACCTGCCAGAGCGAGGCGATCAGGCTGCGGTAGCTCATGTCGATGGTCGGAGCGCGGTGCGGCAGGCGTCCGCGGAGGAGCAGCGCGAGCGCGACCATCATGGCGGCGGCGACGGCGAAGACCATGCGCCAGCCGAAGGCGTCGGCGATGAAGCCGGCCAGCGTGCGGGCGAGCAGGATGCCGCCGAGCAGGCCCGCCATGAGCGTGCCGACCGTTTGGCCGCGCCGCTCGGGCGGCGACAGTTCGACGGCGAGGGGGATCAACACCTGCGCGCTGACGGCGGTGGCGCCGATGAGCAGGTTGCCCGCGATGAGCAGCGGCAGCGAAGGCGCCGCGGCGGTCAATGCGAGCAACACGGCGCAGACCCAGGTCATCGAGCGGACGAGCTTGGCGCGCTCCAGCTTGTCGCCGAGCGGGAGGAAGAACAGGAGGCCGAGACCGTAGCCGGCCTGCGAGGCCATCGCGACCCAGCCGACCTGCGCGGCGCTGGCGTGGAACTGGGCCGCGAAATCGCCGAGCAGGGGCTGGTTGTAGCAGATGTTGGCGACGCACACGCCGCAGGTGAGCGCCATGAGCAGAAGCGTCTGGCGCGAGAGCCCCGCGACGGGAGTGGCGGTGGCGGCGTTGTTCGTTTCGAGGGTGGCGGACATGGCGAGGGAGCGCGATGCGCTGCGGTTATCAGGCGTGGGCGGGTTCGGCGGCGGCGGGAGCGGCGGCCGCGGCGCGGACGCGCTTGCGCTGGAGGAGCACGTAGAAGACGGGCGTGAGGAAGAGGCCGAAGATCGTGACGCCGATCATGCCGGCAAAAACCGCGATGCCCATCGCCTGGCGCATCTCGGCGCCGGCGCCGGTCGCGGAGGCGAGCGGATACACGCCAGCGATGAAGGCGATGCTCGTCATCAAGATCGGGCGGAGGCGGAGGCGCGCGGCCTCGAGCGCGGCCTCGACCGGGCTCGCGCCTTCCTCCTCCTGCTTCTTGTGCGCGAACTCGACGATGAGGATGGCGTTTTTCGCGGCGAGGCCGACGAGCACGACGAGGCCGATCTGGGTGAAGATGTTGTTGTCGCCGTTCGTCAGCCAGAGGCCGACGAAGGCCGAGAGCAGCGTGAGCGGCACGATGAGCAGAATCGCGAAAGGCAGCTTGAAGCTCTCGTATTGCGCGGAGAGGACCATGAACACGAGGAGCACGGCGAGCGGGAACACGAGGTAGCCGGCGGTGCCCGCGAGGTTCTTTTGGTAGGTGAGCTCGGTCCACTCCATGACGAGACCGGGCGGGAGGACCTCGGCGGCGACCTCGGCGATGGCACGCTCGGCCTGGCCGGAGCTGTAGCCGGCGGCGGGCACGCCGGAGAGGTCGGAGGCGGGATAGCCGTTGTAACGCATGACACGGTCGGGGCCGTAGGTCTCCTTCACCTGCACGAGGGTGGAGAGCGGGATCATGCCGCCGGCCCCGTTGCGGGTGCGGAGAAGACCGATGTCGGAAGGTTCGTCGCGGAAGGGCGCGTCGGCCTGGACAACGACTTGGTAGGTGCGGCCGAAGCGGTTGAAGTCGTTCACGTAGATCGAACCGAGGTTGGCCTGCATCGTCTCGAAGAGCGCGGAGAGGTTGACGCCCTGGGCTTTGGCCTTGGCGCGGTCGACGTCGGCGAAGAGCTGCGGGACGTTCACGGTGTAGCTCGTGAAGAGACCGGCGAGTTCGGGGCGCTTGGAGGCCTTGGCGATGAGTTCCTGCGTGGCGGCGTAGAGGGCGTCGGAGCCGAGGCCGGCGCGGTCCTGGACGTAGAGCTTGAAGCCGCCGGTGGTGCCGAGGCCGTTGACGGGCGGGGGCGGGAAGATGGCGATGAAGGCGTCCTGGATGCCGCCGAACTGCTGCTGGAGCTGGTGCGCGATGGCGGGGCCGGAGTGGTCCTTGCCCTTGCGATGCTCGAAGTCCTTCAGCGCGACGAAGACGATGCCGCTGTTGGGCGAATTGGTGAAGCCGTTGATCGAGAGGCCGGGGAACTGGATGGCGTTTTCGACATCGGGGTGCGCGAGGACGATGTCGCCCATGCGGCGGATGACGGAGTCGGTGCGTTCGAGCGAGGCGCCTTCGGGGAGCTGGGCGAAGGCGATGAGGTATTGTTTGTCCTGCACGGGGACGAAGCCGGCGGGGGTTTTCTTGAAGAGCACGCCGGAGAGGGCGATGAGGCCGGCGTAGACGAGGAGCGCGACGGCGGTGCGGCGGATGATGCGGGCGACGCCGGCGGAGTAGCGCGCGGAGGCC
>CBIHRE010000507.1:0-4126 GCA_966212385.1 uncultured Akkermansia sp.
CACCCTCGCCGAAAAAACCAACGCCCCCGCCCTGGCCGAAATGCGCCAGCAGGTCCTCGCCCGCAAGCAGGGCTCCGCGCGCTACGCGGAGGCGATCACCGGCCGCCGTGTCCACGCCAACTACAAGCCCGCGCGCGGCGCCGGCTGGGGCGTCATCGTCGGCTACGACGAGGAGGAATTTCTTCGCCCGCGGAACGAGTTTCGCCGCATCGCCGCCCTCTACCTCGGGGCCGCGCTCCTGCTCATCGGAGGCATCGTCGTCCTCGTCGTCCGCAGCGCGCTCCGCCCCCTCGGAGGCCTCGCCCGCGCGGCCGACGAGATCGCGCGCAAAAACCTCGACTGCGAGGTGCCCGAACCGCGCCGCGCCGACGAGGTCGGCCGCCTCGCATCCGCCTTCCGCTCCATGCGCGACGCCCTGAAGGCGCAGCACCTGGAACGTCGTTGGGCCTCGCAAGCCCTCGAGCATCAGCTCAAATACAACCAGCTCGTCATCGATTCGATCGGCGAGCTCGTGTTCGTGCTCACCACTTCCCTCAACATCACGCGTATCAACCCGGCCGTGACGCGCGCCGCCGGCCACACGCCCGAGGAGCTCATCCGCTCCCCCTTCGTCCGTGTCGTCGCCCTGCGCGACGGCGACAAGGGCGGCCAGGGTTTCTCCGAGGCCGTTAAGGCGGGCGTCGCGCTCCACAACCGCGACGCGGAAGTGCGAACCAAAACCGGCGGCGTCCTCCACGCGCGCCTCTCCCTCGTGCCTCTGACCGACGAGGGCCGCGTGGTCGGCGCCGTCGCGACGCTCCGCGTCGACCAGCCGCGGGCGTGACCTTTTCCTCCTCCGTTTCCCGCCCGAAGCCGCGCTACACATGACGAAGAAACACATCCTCCTGGTGGACGACGAGGCCGCGGTCCGCGCCCTGCTTTGCGAGGTCCTGGGCAACGCCGGCTACCGCGTGAGCGAGGCGTCTTCTCCTCGTATCGCACTGGCGATGGCGGGCGCGGAACGGCCCGACCTCGTCATCACCGATCTCCAGATGGACGAGACGGACGGCTTCGAATTCATCGACGCGCTTCACGCCGTCGCGCCGAAGCTGCCGATCATCCTTCTCACCGGCGTGATGTTCGACGCCGAGTTGATCGAGAAGACGCTCGCCGGAAAAATCGCCTGCTACCTGGAGAAGACGAGTTCGCTCGAGCAGATCCTCGCCGGGGTCCGCCGCCACGTCGGCGGCGCCTGATATCGGCGGCTGGTCGTAGTCGCTTTCGGTTTTTTGGGGACGCGTGCGTCCCCGCGCACGTGGTCCGAGAGGCACGGCGATGGGCGCCGGACGCGCCCGTCCACCGTTCGAGCCCCATCGGTCTAAACGCCCCTCCGCGCCGCCGCGCGGTAGGCGCCGGGCCGCAAGCCCATCACTCGCGTGAACGCGTTCGAAAACACGAAGGCGTTGCCGTAGCCGACCGCTTCGGCGACCACCTCGAGCGTCTCGTTCGTGAGTCGCAGCAAATCCGCCGCTCGTCGCATGCGCAGATGCGCCACCTGCTCCATGGGCGTGCGACCGGTTTCGCGGATGGCCTCGCGCCGCAGATGCTCGCGACTCATGCCCGCGAGCGCGCCGAGCCGCTCGATAGTCCACGGCGCGGCCGGCGCCTTGGCGACTTCCTCCCATACCCGCGTCAGCCGTCGCACGCCGCCGCCCCGGACGAGCAATCGTCGCGAGTGCGCCGCCACCAGCTCGCTCCACGCGTCCGCCAACTCGTCGCGCGGGGCCGCCTGCACGCACAGGCGCAAGCCCTCGAGCGCATGCCACAGCGGCCGGGCGTCGCGCTCCGCCAAGGAAGGTTCCGCGCGCGTCCCCGTCTCCCCCGCGAAGAAAGCCGGCGCCGCGTGCACCCAGCAGATTTTCCAGGGCTTCCCCGGCACGGCGCGCAAGGCCTCGGCGCGGCCCGGCGGATTGACGAACACGATGCCGGCGCGGACGGTGCGCCACTCGCCGGCGAACCAGATTTCGCCTTCCCCTTCGATGCAGCCCAGCACATGGCCGAAGGACGGCGCGGGCCGCGCGATCTCGTAAGGCGCCGCGAGCTCGGACAGCCCTCCCCATTCGACATGTCTTGCCCCGAGGGCGGGCACCTCGCCCGGAGCGACGAGCCACTCGCGGCTGTGAACGCCGATGATGTGCCTTTCGGATATTTCTTCGGGCGCGGCGGACATGGCGCTCAAGCCGGGCATCGGGTATTTTCCGGCGACACGCAGGAGAAAAATTCCAATGAACCATCACGAGCACGACACCGATTCCCCCACCCTGAGCTTCGCCGGCGCGTCCGCCCTTTTGTTATTGGTCGCTGCTTTTTGCGCATATCCCTGCGGAGCCTTCGTGCCCGCGAGCATTTTCGCGGGACTGGCCTTCTTGAGCCTAAGCCTCGCCGCTCCCGAGTCCAATCGGCGGCCCATTCCGATCCGCGCCCAGCGCAAGCATGTCCCGCCTCCGGAGACGCGCCACTGAGCGAAGCCGCGCCACGAGCGACGCGACACCACCCTTGGCGAAGGCCGTCCGGCCTTCGTCTTTACCCCCGGCTCCCTTGCGCGGTTTGGCGCAAGGGAGCCGCTTCGTTTCGGCGCGCGGCGTGCGACTATAGATAGCGGCTCGGCTGCGGCTCGTCGTCGTGTTTGCCCTCGTAGGCATGCACGCTGTGGGCGGAGTCGCTCCAGAGCGGCAGATTTTCCCGGCGCCAATCGCGGGTTTCCACGATGTCGTCGTGCACGGACGGATCGCGGGCTTGCAGCATCAGCCGGTTGAGCGCCGCGTAGGCGACGTCTTCGGGCTTCACGTTCAACATCGCGGCGACGCGTTCGACCGCCGCCAGTTCCTCGCTGTCCAGATGGAGCTTTAGCGCACTCATGGTGCCTCCTTCAGTTGGGGTTTCAGGTCTCGGGGTTTCCGACGCCCGGATTCTGCCCGGGAGGCGGGCCCGGGGCAAGCCCGGCCACTTTACCGCCGCTTTCCCCATCCCGCGCTTGCGCCTCCTCGGCGGGCGGTCGATTTTCCCGCCCGCCCATGCTCAGCCGAGCCACCGATTACCTCAGCGTCTTCAAGACCGCCACGCGCGAGCGCTGGGATGCGTGGACGCCGGTCGCGCTGATGCTGCTCGGCTGCATCGGGGTGGCGTTTATCTATTCCGCGCAGTTCACCCAAGTCGCCAACGATTGGTGGAAGCAGGTCGTCTGGCTGATCGGCGGCGCGGGTATCTATCTCGCCGTCTCGCTGGTCGACTACCGGCTTTGGCTCAGCGTCTGGCACTGGTTTTACTTGGGCTGCATCATCTTGCTGCTCGTGGTATTCCTCCCCGGCGCGGGCGGAGGCACCTCGGAAAAATGGGGTGCGCAGCGCTGGATCGATCTGGGCTTTTTCAGCCTCCAGCCGAGCGAACCCGCTAAGATCGCGGTGCTTTTCGTCACCGCCTCGATCCTCACGCGGGCCAAGCTTGGCTCCATCCGCCAATCCCTCGGCACCTTGGGCAAGTTGGCCCTTGCGGCGGGGGGGCCCATGTTGCTGATTTTGCTCCAGCCCGACCTCAAGCCGGTCATCGTCCTGCCCCCCATGGTGTTTTCCATGCTCTACGTCTCGCGCCTCTCGACCCGCTTTTTCGCGGGCGCGCTCGGCACGTTTCTCGTGGTGGTGAGCTTGGTCGCCTGGGACGTCACCGGCTACGTCAAGTTCATGCAGGCCAACAAGCTGGACTTCATGCGCGACAAGGGCCGCTACGAGGACCACTCGTGGTTTCCGCTGAAGGATTATCAGCGCAACCGCATCCTGACCTTCGCCGCCCCGGATGTGATCGACCCGAAAGGCACCGGCGACGCGTGGAACCTCAACCAGTCGCTCATCTCGGTCGGCAGCGGCGGTCTCGTCGGCAAGGGTTGGACCGAGGGCACGCAGGCCCAGCTCGGCTACCTGCCCCCCGCGGTTTCGCACAACGATTTTATCTTCTCCGTCATCGCCGAGGAGAAGGGATTTTTGGGAAGTCTCACCGTGCTAGGTTTGTTCGGCATCGTATTGATCAACGGCATCCGCATCGCCGGACTCGCCCGCGACCGCTTCGGCACCTTGCTTGCCGTCGGGGTCACGGT
>CBIHRE010000508.1:0-4121 GCA_966212385.1 uncultured Akkermansia sp.
CGCGACCGTGACGGTCTGCGCGGTGGCGCCAAGCAGCGTGCGCAGGCGCTCGAAATCGGTGATGCGCGGGTTGTTCGTCGTCGGCGTGGTCGGATTGCTGCCAAGGCCTTCGCTGAAGACCCGCTGCGGATTGAAGCCGACCGCGCGCTCCTCCCAGTCGCTCAAGCCGTCGCCGTCGCTGTCGAAGTCCTCCGCTCGCACGCGGACGAAAAGCCGCGGGCCGGCGGCCGCCACGCTTTCGCGGCGGGTAGCGCCGTCGCCGACGAAGGTCCGCACCGGGGACCAGTTGACCAAATCGGCGCTGCTTTCGAGCTGGTAGCGTTTGTCGCGCAGCGCCGTCCAATCGAGCTCCACGCCTCCGCCGGCGAGTGGCGTCACGCCGGGCGCCAGACGCGATGCCCGGTCGCGCGGATCCGTGCCGAGGATGCTCTCTTGCAAATTCGTGAAGCCGTCGCCGTCCGTGTCTTCCAGCGGCGACAAGGCCTGCGCCGCAAATCGCGACTGCCACACGTCGCTCGCCTGGTCGGCGTTTGCGTCGAGGACCGCGCGCGCGGACGGACAAAGGCAGAACAAACCGACGACCGGGAGACCAAGGGAAACAACGCGCATCGCGGGGGAACAGGTGGGGCTGTCGGCGAGGCTCGGCCACCCACCCCTCGCTGACAATCCGGCAACACGCGCTCACGTGTTTTCATGAGCGCCTGACGCGGATGCTACGCAAATCCACCGCGCGCCGCGATGCGCAAGCCCGTCATTGCCCGCCACGCTTCCGGCGCTTTCCCTAGACCCATGACCACCCGCCCCCTCCCGCTTCGCCTGGTCGCTTTCACGTTCGCCCTCGCCCCCCTCGCCTCCGCCGCGGAGACGCTGCCACCCTTGGACTACACCGTCCGCGGCACCTACTTGTGGACGGAGAACCTCGGCCGCGCCTCCGGGCCCGTGGATTTCCGCGACACCTCCACCTACCGCGCCGACTTCGCCGTCGGCGCGTCCAAGGAACTCGCCGCCGGTCTCGGCGGCCGCGTGCAACTCGAGGCCGCCCACGCGACGACGCCCGATTTCGAGCGGCTCGACGAAAGCACCTTCGGCCCGCGCGCCAGCCTGCGCAAAAAATTCGGGCTCGGCCCGGAGGCGCCCGTCCTCGCCTTCGAGGCCGCCGCGCTCGGCCGCTTCGCACGCATCGACGAAAACGACGGCGTCACGCTGCAGGGCGCGCTCACGCTCTCGAAGCGTTTCAACCCCGTCCTCTCCGTCCAGCTCCGCGGCGAGTGGCAGGAGCACGTCGCCGACGCCGACACCTTCGATGTGCACCACACCCTCGGCGAAGCCCGCCTCGTGCTCGATCCGACCGACCGCTTCCGCGTCTCCGTCGGCGGCGGCTACCTGACCGGCCTCTTCAACGCCGGCGCTTCCGGCGCCCGCTTCGCCGGCGCGCTCGGCGGAGCCCTCGGCCCCCGGGTCGCCAACTATTACGCCACCATCCCGTGGACCACCACCGACGCCTTCCAATCCGGCTGGATCACCTACCGCGTCGACGGCGACATCGGTTTCTACTGGATGGAGATCAACCCCGCGATCACCGACTCGCTCTCCCTCTCGCTTCGCTTCGAGCGCAACCACGCCATCAACGCCGCGAACGTGGAATACCGGCAGGACCTCCTCAGCGCGGGCGTGATCTACCGTTTTTAAACAAGGCCGCGCCCCGTCCCTCGCCTCTCGCCCCTGCCTGCCTTCCTCGCCGTCATGCCGTCCACGCTTCGTCCAGCCATCGCCTTCATCGCCCTCGCGCTAGGCGGCTCCGTCGCCTCCGCCGGCGAAGTGTCCGCCACGCTTGCCGACGCGACCGGCAAGCCCGTCGCCGACGCCGTCCTTTCGCTCACTCCGCTCGACGCCCCCGCGCCAGCCACGCCGCCCGCGACCGGCGTCGAGATCGCGCAGATCGGCGAGCAATACCGCCCCTACGTCACCCCCGTGCGCGTCGGCACCGTCGTGGAGTTTCCCAACAAGGACCCGATCCAGCACCACCTCTACTCCGTCTCCAAACCCAAGCCCTTTGAAAAGCCCCTCTACGAAGGTGGCTCCAGCGAGACCGTGACCTTCGACAAACCCGGCGTCGTCACCCTCGGCTGCAACATTCACGACTGGATGGTCGCCTACGTCCTCGTGCTCGAGACGCCGTGGTTCGCCAAATCCTCCGCCGAGGGCCGCGTCGCGGTCGCAGGCCTGCCCGCCGGCCGCTACCGTCTCGATCTCTGGCATCCCCGCCTCGCAGCCGCGATCACCCGCGAAGTGACCGTGACGGACGCCGCCCCGCTCGCGGAAAAGTTCGAGCTCCGGCTCAAGCCCGACCGCCGCATCCGCCGCGCCCCCGCCGGCGAGTCCAAGACCTACTGAGCGTGCCCGTCCGAAGCGGCATGGCCTTTCCTTTTCAATTCCGTCGCTTCGGGCCCCGGCTCCTCTTCTGCATCGCAGGCCTCGTCGCCCTCGCCCAGGTCTCGACCTATCTCCTCGTCTCGCGCGCCAACCGGCAAAACGCCCTCGCCTCCATCGATGACGCGCTCGAGCGCGGCTCGCGCCAGTTCAGCGCCATCGCGCGCCGCCAGGAGAAGGACCTCCTCCTCGCCGCCCGCACCATGGCCGGCGACTACGCCATCCGGCAGCTCATCCTCCGCCAGGTGGACCCGGAGACGATCGAGTCCGCCCTTCGTTCCTATCGCCTGCGCATCGGCGCCGATTCGGTCGTGATGCTCCAGCCCGACGGCGCCTTCGTCGCCGACGCCGAAACGACCCGACCCGGCCCGCAACACGAGCCCGTCCTCTCGCTCCGCGCCAAGGCCGAGTCGGGCGAGAGCGGCGAGGCCGCGGGCTGGGGCTTCGTCGGCGCGCCGCTCCAACAGATCGTGGTCGTGCCCATGTATGCCCCGGAGCCCGAGGTCGCCGCGTGGATCGGCGTCGGCGACAACATCGACCAAGCCGCCGCCACCGAGCTGAAAAACGCCTCCGCGCTCGAAGTCACCTTCATCGCCGCCGGCCCCGAGCCGCGCGTCCTCGCCTCCACGCTGCTTCCCGCCGCCGCGACCGAGCTCGCCCGCGTCCGCCCTCCGGAAAACCAAGGTCGGCCGCTGCGCCTCACCCTCCATGGCGAGGACTACATCGTCGCCTTTCGCGGCCTCCGCGCCGAGGGCGCGCAGCCGGTCTGGGTCGTGCTCCAGCGCTCGCTCGAGGAGGAGCTCGCGCCCTCGCGCCGCCTCGAAGCCATCCTCGCCGGCATCACGCTCGCCGGCCTCGCCGCCGCCGTCGCCGCCGCGCTCGGCCTCGCCCGCTCGCTCTCCCGCCCGGTCCAGCAACTCGCCGACCATACCCGCCGCATCGCCGCCGGCGATTACGAGGCGCGCCTCGAGCTCGGCCGCCGCGACGAGCTCGGCCAGCTCGCCGACTCCTTCAACGCCATGAGCGCCGGCCTCGCCGAACGCGACCGCGTGCGCGACCTCCTCGACAAAAACGTCTCCCCCGAGGTCGCCGCCCAGCTCGTCCGCCAAGGCGCCGCCCTCGGAGGCGAGGAGCGCGAGGTCACCGTGCTCTTCTGCGACCTGCGCGGTTTCACCCCGCTCTCCGAAACCCTCGCGCCGCGCGAACTCGTCACCCTGCTCAACCGTTACCTCGACCGCATGAGCGCCGCCATCGAGGCGCAGGGCGGCGTCATCGACAAATACATCGGCGACGAGATCATGGCCCTCTTCGGCGCCCCCGTCGCCGCGCCCGATTCCGCCGACCGCGCCGTGCGCGCCGCCCTCGCCATGCGCGAGGCCCTGGCGGCCCTCAACCGCGAGCTCGCCGTCGAGGGCCGCCCCCCGCTCGCCTTCGGCGTCGGCATCAACACCGCGCGCGTCGTCGCTGGCAACATCGGCTCCCACCGCCGCCTCAACTACTCCGTGATTGGCGACGGCGTGAACCTCGCCGCGCGCCTGCAGACGCTCACCCGCCGCGCCGACTTCGCGACCGACATCCTCGTGAGCGAGCCCACGCGCGCCGCGCTCCTCGGTCGCTACGCCCTGCGCGACCTCGGCGAGACCGAGGTGAAGGGCAAATCGGGTCTCATCCGCGTCCACGCCGTCGACGGC
>CBIHRE010000509.1:0-4100 GCA_966212385.1 uncultured Akkermansia sp.
AAACCACCAAACGCTGGTTCGCCTTGAAAAACATCCCGGTCGAGGTCGAGTTCTCGTGGGGCGCCACCGAGGTGAAGGTCCCCGATCTCGTCGACGCCATCGTCGACATCACCGAGACCGGTTCCTCGCTCCGCGCGAACAAGCTCCGCATCGTCGACACGCTGCTCGAGACGAACACCAAGCTCATCGCGAACAAGGCCTCCTGGGAGAATCCCGCGAAGCGCAAAAAAATCGAGACCATCGCGCTCCTCCTCCGCGGCGCCCTCGAGGCCGGCAGCAAGGTCGGCCTCAAGCTCAACCTCCCTCGCGCGTCGCTCGACAATGTCATCGCCCGCCTGCCCGCGCTTCGCAACCCGACCGTTTCGCCGCTCAGCAACGCCGACTGGATCGCGCTCGAGACGATCATCGACGAAAGCGTCGTCCGCGAAATCATCCCGGTGCTGAAGTCCTACGGCGCCGAGGGCATCGTCGAGTATCCGCTCAACAAGGTCGTCTACTGAGCCGATCCGACGGCGCGCGTCGCATCGACGGCCTCCGTTTGGTCGTTCGCGCTCCGGCAAGCGTCGCATCCACGCCGTCCGGCCGGCTCCGGTCCGCCGGCGCTTGAAAAATTCCGGGTCGCGGGCGGGAAATCCGCTCGCGACTTTTCTGTTTTCGTCACCCGTTCACGGCCTCTTTCTCCTCTCATGCCCAAGTCCTCGATCGTGAAGCTCGGCCTCCTGCAGCACGCCTGCGTCGCCGATCCCAAGGTTAACCTCAAAAAGACCCTCTCGCTCGTCGACCAGGCCGCGAAGAAGGGCGCCCAGATCATCTGCACGCAGGAGATGGTGACCTCGCAGTATTTCTGCCAGAGCGAGGAACACCGTTTCTTCGATCTCGCCGAGCCCATCCCGGGCGGCCCGAGCACCGTCGCCTTCCAGAAGGCCGCGAAAAAGCATGGCGTAGTGATCATCGCCTCGCTCTTCGAAAAGCGCGCCAGCGGCCTTTATCACAACACCGCCGTCATCATCGACGCCGACGGCTCCGTGCTCGGCGTGTATCGCAAGATGCACATCCCCGACGACCCGCTTTTCTACGAGAAGTTTTACTTCACCCCCGGCGACACCGGCTTCAAGGCGTGGGACACCAAGTTCGGCCGCATCGGCGTGCTTATCTGCTGGGACCAGTGGTATCCCGAGGCTGCCCGCCTCACCGCCATGCAGGGCGCCGAGATCCTTTTCTATCCGACCGCCATCGGCTGGCACCCGAAGGAGAAGGCCGAATACGGCGTCAACCAGCACGGCGCCTGGGAAACCATCCAGCGCTCGCACGCCGTCGCCAACGGTTGCTACGTCGCCGCGATCAACCGCGTCGGCCACGAAATCATCGACGGCGTCGGCGGCGACGGTCTCGAGTTCTGGGGCCAGACCTTCGTCGCCGGCACCTCCGGCCAGATCCTCGCCAAGGCCTCCGTGGAAAAGGAGGAGGTCCTCGTGGTTCCCGTCGACCTCTCCAAGGTCGACGTCACCCGCACGCACTGGCCGTTCCTTCGCGACCGCCGCATCGACGCCTACGGCAACCTCACCAAGCGCTTCATCGACCAGACCGCCTGATCATGGCCAAAGCCTCCTCCGCCGCCAAAAAAACGGCGTCCGCCCAAAACTCGGTGTCCACGCCCGAGCCCACCGCCCCGAAGCCGGCCAAAAAAGCCGCCAAACCCGCCGCGCCCAAGCCGGGCGACACGCCCGCCGCCCTCGGCTTCCGCATGCCCGCCGAGTGGGAGCCGCAGGAGGCGATCTGGCTGTCGTGGCCGCACAACTACGCCTCGTGGCCCGGTAAGTTCCGTCCTGTCCCGTATAACTTCGCCAACATCGTCGCCACGATCAGCCGCTTCGAACCGGTGCGGATCAACGCCGCGAAAAAGCTCCACTCCCGCGCCCGCCGTCTTTGCGAGCGCGCCGAGGCGAACCTCGCGAACATCTCCTTCTACGACCATCCGACCAACGACGCCTGGTGCCGCGACCACGGCCCGATCTTCGTGAAGCACACGAAAACCGGCGAGGTCGCGCTCACCGACTGGGCCTACAACGCCTGGGGCGGCAAATACCCGCCCTACGACCTCGACAACGAGATCCCGCCCTCGATCGAGAAGGTCACCAAGCAGCGCCGCTTCGTGAACGACATGGTGCTCGAAGGCGGCTCCATCGACGTCAACGGCCAGGGCGCGCTCCTCACCAGCGAGCAGTGCCTCCTCAATCCCAATCGCAACCCGCACCTCACCAAGGAACAGATCGAGCAAAACCTGCGCGACTACCTCGGTGTTACGGACATCTACTGGGTGGGCGAGGGGATCGTCGGCGACGACACCGACGGTCACATCGACGACATGACCCGCTTCTTCAAAGCCGACGGTTTCATCACCTGCGTCGAGCCCAACAAGAAGGAGAAGAACCACGAGATCCTCGCCGAGAACCTCGCGCGTCTGAAAAAGTTCCGCACACCCGCCGGCAAGAAGTTCGACATCGTCGAGCTCCCTATGCCGCGCCCTTTCGGCTTCAACCGTCAGCGCGTGCCCGCCAGCTACGCCAACTTCCTCATCGTGAACGGCGGCGTCCTTGTGCCCACCTTTCGCCAGCCCGGTCCCGACGCCCGCGCCCTCGAGATCATCCAAGGCTGCTTCCCCGACCGCAAAGTGGTCGGCGTTGATTGCTATCACCTCATCTGGGGCCTCGGCACGCTCCACTGCATCTCGCAACAACAGCCCGCCGCCGGGGTCTCCGCCTGATGCGCCTCCGTTCCAGCTCCCTCCTCCGCGTTCTCGCGCCCGCCGCCGGCTTGCTCGTGCTTGCCGCCGGTTGCGCCACGGATCGCGCCTCGTCGTCCGGTTCGGCTTCCGCCCCGGTGCGTTTGCCCGGCGCAATCGGCTCGCGCTGGACCGCCCCCGATTTCGCGACACGCATCATCGACGCCGACCGGGCGGCCGCGCTCGATGCATCCGTCGCCGCCGCGAACGCACTCGGCTACTCGGTCAACCGCGTCGACGGCGCTCTCGGCCGTGTTTCCGCCGCCCGCCGCCAGACCAGCGACTTCGACGGCGCGCGGCAGGACACCCTCGAGATCACCCTCACGACGCTCGCTCCGGCCTCGACCAAGGTCGCGCTCACGCTTCGCACCGCCTTCGAGTCGGGTTCCGGCGACGAGCGATCCACCGGCATGGTGACGACCTCGCTCGTTCGCGACCGCGCGCCCTACGACGCCTTTTTCGCGCGTCTCGCGGCCTCGCTCCCATCTCCTGCCGGCGGTGCCCCGGCCCCGACCACGTCCGCTCCGTCCGCGGCTGCCCGCTGAGCTGCGGCGCCGACGGAGCTGCGCCCTCCAAAATCGGCTGACCCCGCTCGCATGGAGGGCGGGCCTCCGTGCCCGCCGCGTTCGGGCAACGCGTCAAACTCCAAGATCCTCCGGGCCAAACGCCCCGGGCAGCAGCGCTTGGATGGTCGTGTCGATGATATCCTTGCCATCGCAGCACGAGAGCACGCGCGCATCTGGGCCGAACTCGAAAATCACCTGCCGGCAGGCGCCGCAGGGCGCCGTCGCGCTCGGGGTGGGGGTGTAGACCACGACGCATTTCAGCTTTCGCGCGCCGGCCGCCGCCGCCGCGAAGATCGCCGTCCGCTCCGCGCAAGATGTCAGCCCGTAGGACGCGTTTTCGACGTTGGCGCCGGTGACCAGTCCATTCTCCGTCCAAATCGCGGCCCCGACCCGAAAGCCGCTGTAAGGCGCGTAGGCTTTCGCCGCCGCCGCCTTGGCCGCGCGTTTTAGTTTCGCCAAGTCCGGAGCGGAGGTCGGTTTCGCCATGCCGTGAGTGAAGCAGGAACACGGCCGGGCCGGCAACTGCGCCATTATTCGCGTCCTCATCGGTCTCATTCGGCACGGAAAAATCCCTTTGCTCCGGCTCGGGGATTTTCGGGTGATCACGCCATGGTTTCCCGCGCCCACTTTCGCGCGTTTGGTCTCGGCATCGCCTTCGTGCTTTGCGTCGTTGTTGGGCCCGTCGCGGCGGCCGAGCCCGCCGCACGTGCGCCTGCCCCCGATCCGGCCGCGCCCTATCTTTACGAAGAGAC
>CBIHRE010000510.1:0-4092 GCA_966212385.1 uncultured Akkermansia sp.
CAGCTTCCATCGAATCCACTTCAATATACAACTTTCGCCAGATCGTGAGCGTGGGCGAGGTGACACCAGCAAAGCCCGGCACCGGCTTGGCGTCGGGCGCGACGTAGCGCACGGCGGTGGCGTTGGTGACCTGGAGCGCGTCGAGCTGGCCCGCCGCGTCGCTGAGGACGGCGGCGATCCGGTAATTCGCGCCGGGCTTTTGCGTGGTGATAAATTCCACCGTGGCCTCGCCGTTGCCGTCGAGCGTCGTCGTAATCGTGTTCGTGGTAGAGGTGGCGAAGGTGCCGGCAAAAACGCCGGTCGTGCCGTTGTCGCCACCGGCCGCGCCGCTGGCGGCGTCGTTGGCGTCGATCACGTTTTCCGGGTCCCAATCGTCCGGTGTCGGGTCGTCGACGTCGAAGGCCTTCAGTTTGACGCTCTTTCCGGCCGCGCCCGCCATCTTCACCTTCACGTTGATGCGGGTGCGGTGGAAGGTGGCGTTTTTGCCTTCGCCGTCGCTGAAGTAGCGCAGGCCCTCGAGCCACGTCAGCGGCCTGGTGGTGTAGTTGGAGTAATAGGCCGGCACCTTAAACTCCTCCACCGGATTGGTGGTGTGCTGCGATACCCACTCGATTTCACCGGTGGCGATGTTCACCGCAACCTCGGCGATTTCGGTGCCGTCCTTCTCGACGACGAGGCGCAGCGGCGCGACGGTTATGCCGCGCAGCTCGAGGAGGATTACGCCCTGGTCCTGGTCCTTGATGCGGGTGAGGAAGGCGGCGGGCAGTTCGACACCGGCGGCCGTGATCTGCTGCGTCGTCGCGGCGGCGGCGGCTTGGTTGGCGCTGGGGCCGTAGGTGCTGCCGGTGTCCATGAGGTAGTTGAACGCCGTCGCCCGCGTGAGACTCGTATAAACAAAATTCAGCCCGCCGTCTGCCTGCTTCAGCTTGTAGTGGATCGAGGTCGAGGGCGGAAGGACGCCGAGCAGCTGCTTAATATCAAGGAAGACGGGGAAGAGGTCGGCCAAGTCATCCTCTCCATCCACAACCGTGTTTATATAGTCCGCTTGGGGCGTGGAGCCGGGTGAATCATCGTCGTCGTTGGACCAGAAATAATATGGCGTAGGTGGCGGCAGATCGCCCGCGGTGGCGGCGGCGTCTTGGGAGAGGATGACGCCGTCGTGGTCGTCGTCGACGCAGAGGCGGGCGGGCACGCGGAGCAGCGGAGCTTGGTTGGTGCCGTCGGCAAAGAGGCCGCCCGAGATGCGGCGAGTGCCGGTCGGAAAGGCGTAGGGAGAGGCCAGGCTTGTGGTGGCGGGCACGTAGTAGTCTCCGCCGGGCGAAGGCCGGCGCAACCAGACTTTGGGCTCGTTTGAATGAAGGACGTCGCCTTCGGCGGATGCTGCCGGGTGGTAGCCGGTGATCAGGGAAGGGGTGGAAGCTCCGCCCGCCCACACCGAGGGAAACTGGCTCCCGAAGCCAAGGACCAGTCCGGAATCGGTGACGGCGCTCGGCAAGGCTCCAAGAGAGGTCGAGAGCGCCGCTCCCGGGGGGGCGCCGGGCTCTATCAGGTGGTAGGTGGGAGGCGCGTTTCGCCGGTTTGCGACAAGCAGATGGCCGTTGGGGCTGAGCGACAGGATCTCGGAGAAGGCGGAGGATGAAGTTCCCCCTGCGTTAAACACGGCAGCATTGCCCGTAAGATTGCCGGGCGGGAGCGTCGGACTCTCCCATTTGACCACGTCGTTGAGGTAGTCGAACCAGTCCTCGTGCCAACCGTTGTAACAGCCCACGGTGGCTACCCCATAGCAACCGCCCGATTGGTCGACGTGGATGCTGTCGAATTCGGTTCGATAGAAGTTGGAGTCGCCGGCCCAATCGTCTTGGTAGCGGTCGTAACGTTCCATGACCGAGGCAATCCCAGGATGCAGCACTTGCGGCGCGGGACTCGATGGCTCTGTCCAAACGACCCCGAGTGACTCGCGATAATCGAGATCGTAACGGCCGAGCATCCATCCGGCTGTGTTGGACCGGCCGACGACAACACCGCTATCGTTCATGTCGGTGACCGAGAAGTCGATTGAGCCGGCCTGCACTCCGTCGAGCGCGCCATAAATCCATGGCCAGCCCGGCCCGTAGATCGGTGTGGTGACACCTCGCTCCCAGATGTATCCAAGGAGCTGTGACGTTTGATTGGTCTCGGAGACGGAACCCCACGGCAGCGCCAGCAGCACCTTTCCGCCGGGTGTTATGCGGGCGACGGTGAGTGTCGTGCCCGCGGGCAGGCCGGCATTCAGATACACCTTGGCCGTTTGCAAGTAGCCGGGGTGGGTGAATTGCGCCTGGGTGAGGTCGGGCAGCGTGCCGGACTGAATGGTGCTCGCGTGAGCGGCGGATATCGCGAGCGCGAGAGGCGCGATCCCATGACGAAGTCGAAAAAGTTTTCTCATGGGCATTTGAGCCAGGCTTGAGCGTAGCCGTTGGCATCGGTCTGGACGGTGAGGACGAGAAGCAGCTTGGCGTCGGAAGTGTTGGACGCGGCGAGCAATCCTTCTCCCGGATCGGCGTGGAAATGAACCGGGATGCCGGGCCACGGCGTTCCGTTTGGGCGAAGCGCGCGCACGCGCATCGGTTGCGTCATAAACCGACCAGGGAGAGGCGTCTGATTGTTGCCGGATATGATCTGGATGGTCGGCTTCAGGCCTCCATAGGCGGCGAGGCGAGGGTCATTGCCGTTGAGGTATTCATCCAAGTTCGAGACACCGTTGAGATTGGCGTCGGCAAGTGCGTCGGCGGGGGCGCGGGGATCGAAGCCGTGGTCGACTTCCCACTTTTCGGGCATGCCGTCGCCGTCGGTGTCGGCGGCGAAAGGGGTGGTGTGGAGATTAAATTCCTGCGCGTTGGAGAGCCCGTCGCCATCGCCATCGAGCTCTGCATCCGCGGGGTTTCTGGGATCAAGGCCATTTATCACTTCCCAGATATTGCCCATGCCGTCGCCGTCCGAGTCGGTCGGGACCAAGCGGGGATCGAAGCTGAACAGCCACTTAAGTTGGCCGAGATTGGCCACGGCATAGGCGTCGGCGGCGGTTGCGCTGGCGTCCCATGGGTATTTATGACCGCCGGCCAAAGGCGGCCCGCCGTAGACAAAGTCGTAAAGCCGGTCATAGAATAGCGCGGAGACGGCTTTGGCCTGCCCTTGGTTGACTGCGGCAAAATCGTCCCGGGCGGGTTCGGATGCGGCAACGGGGCGGCTCCAGCCGTCCACCAAGGTGGTGATCGCCAAGCCGGGACCAGCTTCTCCGAAACGAGTCACGAACTCATTTCGGGCTTTGATGGCCATGTGCTTAAGTTGGCCGATATTGGCGACCGCAAAGTCGTCCGCCGCCGGATAATCGTTGGGCCATCTGGGGCTGACGATCGTGGGAGACGTGCGGGGAATGACGTCCTGTTCGAACCACCAAGCCGGGTAGGCCGCGGGTTTGTTCGTCGGTGTCGGGCCGGCGTTTACGAGAGAAAAGACGAGTAGCAGCAGAAGAGGGAGGTCGCGCCGAAAACACATAAAAGAAGTGCGTATCGGGCTATCTACCTAAGTAGAGTCCGCCCTTTGCGAGCGGAATAAATCTTAACGTTAGCACGCGAGGCGCAGGTAAAAGACAGCGCCGCTGGTCGCCGACCGAGCCGACGTTACCGATGTCTCGCCTAGAATGCCACCGTGTTCAGGGCGCGAGGCTCAGGGTCTGGTAGCGGCGGACGCCGAGGAGGTTACCGTGCCAGTTTTGGACCTCGGGGCGGACGAGTTGCACGCGCGCGCCGAAGAGGACGGGCGCGATCGGGGCCTCGTCGAGGAGGAGTTTTTCGGCTTGTTGAAAATTCGCGAAGCGCGCGGCGGGGTCTGGCTGGGCGTCGGGCTGATCGATGTGCTTGTCGTAGGTGAGGTTGATCGAGCGGGTCTGGTTGTTGCCGCCGCCGGTGAGATACATGTCGAGGTAGGTGTTGGGGTCGTCGTAGTCGCCGACCCAGCGGGCGCGGGTGATGTCGTAGCGCAGGCCCTTCATCGCATCGAGGTAGACGCGAAAATCCTGGCTCACGAGGGCGACGTCGACGCCGAGCTCGGTGC
>CBIHRE010000511.1:0-4089 GCA_966212385.1 uncultured Akkermansia sp.
GGCGACACCGGCACCGACTGCGTCGGCACTTCGCTCCGCCAAAGCTGCCGCTCGGTCACGCAGATCGAGATCATGGCCAAGCCGCCGCTCCAGCGTCAGGCCAACAATCCTTGGCCCGAGTGGCCCAAGACCCTCAAGGTCGACTACGGTCAGGAAGAGGCCGCCGCCCGTTACGGCGCCGATCCGCGCGTCTATTTGACCACGGTCAAGAAGTTCAACGCCGACGCCCAAGGCCGCGTCGAGTCGGTCGTCACCGTCGAGGTGAAGTGGGAAAAGAACGACAAGGGCGCCTTTGTCCCCGTCGAGCAGCCCGGCACCGAAAAGACCCGCCCCGCGCAACTCGTGTTGCTTGCGATGGGCTTCCTCGGGCCCGAGCAGGCGGCGATCAAGGCCCTCGGCCTCGAAACCGATCCGCGCTCGAACATCAAGGCCGAGCACAACGTCCACGCGACGAGTGTCCCGGGTATCTTCGCCGCCGGCGACTGCCGCCGCGGCCAAAGCCTGGTCGTCTGGGCGATCAACGAAGGCCGTGCCGCCGCCCGCGAGTGCGACCGCTACCTGATGGGCGCCACCACGCTGCCCTGAGCCTAGGCGCACAATCTTCCAAGAATCTTCAAAGCACCGTTTCTTAAGAACGGTGCTTTTTATTTCCACCACCGTTCTCCGATCCAATGAAACGAATCGGGCTTCTTGTTTTGCTGCTTCTTTCAAACGCCGGGATGCGCGCGACCGAACTCCTGCCTTTGGAGGGAAACTATCCCGCGAAGGAATTCGCTCCGGCCGCAAGCGAAGTGAAAGCCACGCTCCGTCTGCCCAAGATCGCAATGATCGGGGAATCGATCCCGGCTGAACTGGTGATCGAAAACACGGGATCGCAACCTCTCGAACTCACCTTGGGCGGCGATTACCGGGCGACCGGGTATCCTCAGCGGGTGAAAGTGCGTGTGCAAGACTCGCAGGGCACGGAACTGCCTCAGGCCGCCTCTCGTCCGAGCTTTGGCGGAATGGTGAACCCCAAGCGGATCGAGCCGGGCAAAAGCGAAGCGATCGAGTTTCCGTTGGACTGCTACGCCGAGTTTTCGAAAGCCGGGACTTACGTGGTCACCGCCGGACACGATCTCGGATGGCGTGTCGATCCCGCGCATCCGCATCCCATCCCCCAAGCCAGTCTGACCATTACGGAGCCGAACGCGGCTGAAGCGGCCGCCTATGTGGACAAGCTCTTTTTCGACGCGCGGGCCGCGCCGGAAAGCGAGCGCGAGTGGCGCTTGGAGAAACAGCTCTGCGTGTTACGGCATCCGGCTTATTTGTCCGCGCTCGTGGAGAAAGCTCGCGGCGGATCGACGGCTGCTGTGAAGGGCATCGGCCACATCGCCACCCCCGAAGCGACCGGGACGTTGCTCTCTTTGCTCGAATCTCAGGCGCCGGCGATCGCCGCTACCGCGGCCGACCAGTTGCTTCGCCGTGTGCCTGTTCGTGACGATGAGAAGGGGGCGCCATCCATGGTCTGGGATTCTCCCTATCAAATTCAGCCCCTGCTGCCCGTCTCGTGGAGGGAGGAGTTTTCCGCGCCGCTTGTCGCGTCCGCGGTGAAATTGCTGGAGAGCGCCGACGCCGACGAAGTCGAAGCCGCCGCGCGGCTCCTGCGCGCCCGTGGCGGACCGGAGCACGCGCCGGCCCCTGCTCGTGGCCCTGCAACGGGCGCTGGATGTGTATCAAGCGCCGCGGTCTGGAGCGGAAACCAACACGCTCGACGCACCCAAACCACAGCAGCGCCTGATCGACGCGTTGGACACTCTGCGTGGCCGTGGCTGGCGCACGGCCTATGGCGGCGACATGGCGCATTTGATCGCGTGGTGTCGTCAGTTGGCGGATACAAAAATTTCCACTCCCGTGGACGAGGACATCCGGGAAAGCATGCTCACGTGGCTGGAGAACGGGCCCGCCACCGCCCGAATCGCCTCGCTTCAGGCGCTTCCTGATCCGCTGCCCGATTCCTACGAGCCGATTTTGCTGCGGGTGTTGAACGACCCTGCTTCCGACTGGGGCGTGTTGCGTGTCGCCTGCGATGTGGCGGCCAAGTCGAAACGCCCCGCGTTCGCCCGTCCCGCCGTGCAGATCCTCGAGGGGGCCGACGATATATTTCTACAAAACGCCGCGCACGGAGCCGCCGTCTCTTGCGGGGCGGGTATCGAGCTCTGGGAGGCGTGGGCGAACGTCATCACGAATCACCGACGAACCGCCGACGCTCTTCGGGCTTTGGTCGAAGGAACCATCGCGCTGCCAAAGTTGGGCGGAAGCAGCGCGTCGACCGGTCGGCTCTCTCGTGATCAGTGTTTCGAACTTCGGGCCGCATGGCGGGATTTTCTCGCCTCGCATCGCGACGAGCTTGCGGCCGGTCGTCGTGTTCACCTGACCAATCCGGAGACCATTGCCCGTCTGACCGGCATGAATTTTAACCCCGCCGAGCCGGTGATCGAGTTGAGCTTGCCCGATGGTTCACAATGGCCGCCCGGGCCGTTTCCACGATAGCTGCTGAAATCCCCCCCCCTGCAGCCATGATCGGCCGGGGCTTTCGAGCCTCGGTTTTTCTTTGCCCGGGCCACGCAAAAAACTGGCTGACTTGTGGCGCGTGGCGCAGCGTTCGCGACAATTCCCGCCCTCGTCATGCGTTTACCCCTGTTGTTGCTGCTCGCTTTCGCCGGCTCCGCCTCCCTCGTGTCCGCCGCGGATTTTTCGTCCGCGTTCGAGGGGGAGGGGGCCGCCCGGGCCCATTTGGCGAAGCTGCAAGGCTCCGCGCAGCCGCCCTCGCTTCAAGTTGAGGGATGGAAAAATTCGGCGCCGCTTTCCTTGGCCGATTTGAAAGGAAAGATCGTCGTGCTCGATTTCTGGGCGACCTGGTGCGGTCCGTGTATCGCCAGCATTCCGCACACGAACGAGCTGGCCGAAAAATATAAGGACAAGGTCGTCATCATCGGCATCTGCAATCCGAAGGGCGCCGAAAAGATAGAGGAGGTGGTCGCCAGCAAGGGTATCAAATACCCGGTCGCGATCGACGCGAAGGGCGAGACCATCGCCGCCTACGCGGTCAACAGCTACCCGGACTACTACATTATCGATCAGAACGGCACCTTGGTCGTCGCCGACTGCGCCAACGATCAAGTCGAGGCGGTCATCGAGAAGCTGCTCAAGAACTAGTCGGCTCGGTTCCTGCGCGGCGTCACGCCGCGCGTATTTCACGTCGCCTTATCTTCCGGCCCCGCCCGCTCTTTGCGGCCGGGGCTTCTGCTTTTTTGGCCCGATGGGTGGAGATTTCCCGCGCCGTCGCCAAAATTTCTCTCGCGCCGCGCCGACACGGGTTCAACTAATGCGCGCGACTCTGCCCGCTTATCTCCGCGATAGGCGGCTTGGTTCCTGCATAACTCGACGCTCCTCGCGTCGACCCACTCCTTTCACGTTTCCATGGCCAAGATCATTCCGTCTCCGCTCTATTCCGCTGATCAAGAACACGATGCCTGCGGCGTTGGCTTCATCGCCAAGCTGACCGGCGAGCGCTCCTACGATGTGCTCAATCGTGCCCTGACGGCGCTGAAGGCTTTGGCCCACCGTGGCGCGATCGACGCCGACGCGGTCACCGGCGACGGCGCCGGCGTGCTCACCCAGCTCCCGATCGAGTTCTTCAAGGACTACCTCGCCTCGGTCAACAAGCCCCTCTTCCGCGACTCCGACCTCGGCGTCGGCATGATTTTCCTGCCCAAGGGCGACGACTACGCGCAGGCCCATTGCAAGAAGATCGTCGAGACCGCCGTGAAGGCCGAAGGGCTCTCCTTCCTCGGCTGGCGTGAGGTCCCGACCGACTCCTCCTGCCTCGGCCGCAAGGCCCTCGATACGCTTCCCGTCATCGTCCAAGCCCTCGTCGCCCGCAAGGACGAGACCTCCGACGACGCCTTCGAGCGCAAGCTCTACCTCGCCCAGCGCTCCGCCGAGCGCCTCGTCCTCGGCGCCAAGGTCCAGGGCTTCTACATCTGCTCCTTCAGCAGCCGCACCATCGTCTACAAGGGCCTGCTCACCCCCGCGCAGATCAAGAAG
>CBIHRE010000512.1:0-4080 GCA_966212385.1 uncultured Akkermansia sp.
AGGTTCGGCCAGCCGGCCATCGCGACATAGATGCGCCGCGGATCCTCCGCGCGCCGGCGCGTCACCCACTCCGAAAGCCAAGCCGCATGACGCGGCCCCTCGGGCTCGTTGCCCGCCGCGAGAAACACGAAACACGCGTGGTTCCCATAGGCGCGCCGGATGCGCCCGCTCTCCGCCTCCAGCCAGGCGTCCACCGGCTGATCGTCGCCCAGCGTCGTCGTCCAATTCGGCCACGACGCCACCTCGACCTGAAAATAAAAACCCTCCTCGTCTCCCGCGACGAACGCCGCCTCCGGCGGACACCACGAATGAAAACGCAGCGTGTTCAGCCCGTGGGCGCGCGCGATCCGCAGAATGCGTCGCCACGATTCGACGTCGGTCGGCGGATGTCCGGTCTTGGGGAAAATCGCGCACTCCAGCGTCGCTCGCACAAAGATCGGCCGCCCATTCATCAAAATCTGCCGGCCCTCGGTCCTGATCTCGCGCAGACCAAACACGACTTCGCGCTGGTCACCCGAGGCCAGCGTCGCGACGAGCGTGTGCAGCGCCGGGCTAAACTCGTCCCAAAGCGCCGCATCCGCCCCGAGCTCGAGACGAGCCTCGAAAGCGCCGCCCGCACCACTCACGACCGACACCGCCGCGCGCGCTCCTACGCGCAGCTCCACCGCGATTCCATCCAGCGGCTGCGGCGCGAGCGCGCCTGCCGGCACCGATCCGCTCAGCCTTCCGCGCACCGCGATGGCGCGCGCCGCCACGTCGGGAAACACGTCGAGACGGTCGATCCACTCCGTGGGCGTGGCATGCAAAGCGAGCCGCCCGACGACACCGTTCCAGTTTCCCTGCGTGTGGTCGGAGATGCTGTGCGAGTTGTCGCCGATGTTCACCGCGAGGCGCGAATTGTCCACGCGCAGGGTCAGACGATGGCGACCCGGCGCGAGCTTGGCGCCGAGTTCGTGGCGATGCGGCGTGGAGAGCGCGTCCTGTTCGCCGAGCTCGCGATCGTCGATCCACACGCGGGTGATCCAGTGCGGCCGCTCCAGCTCAAGGACGACGCGCCGTCCCGCCCACTCCACGGGCACCTCGATCTCGCGTTGATACCAGGCGACGCCGGCGTAATAGGTCTCGGGCTGAAGCCAGAAGGGCACCTTGAAATTATCCGGCTCGCGGTAGTCCGCGTATTCCGGCGCGGTGAAAAACGATTTGTCGAAAATCCCGCCCGTCCACGGCGTGTCGAGGTCGACCGGGTCGCCGATTCCGTGACCCGCCAGCGAGCCTGGCAGCTCAACCACGAAGGAAACGACGTCATCGGGCCAAGGCTCGCTCGGCGCGGGCAGATCCCGGCCCAAGCGGCAGCGCCATTTTCCGGCAAGCGACAGGCTGGGAGTATTCATTTCGAAGGGACAAGAAGGGTTCGGTATTCGACCTGCAAAGAGGGTTCTCCGATTTCAAGAAACTCGTTCCGTCCCTCCGCAAAGCGGGGAAGTTTCTCCGGAGCGATATCCTTAAGATAAGGGTGCGAACGGTGGGCGGGATGGAAGCGAAGCAGCAGGCTTTCGCCCGTGGCCAAGGCGCCGAATTTGCGCAGGCCGATCTCCCACGGCGAACCGTTGTAGAAGTGGTCGCCGACCAATTTTCCGGCGATGTAGGCCTCGACCCTGTCTCCGTTGTAAGGAAGGTTCAGCCACAGATCGCTCACGCCGGCGGCCGGCCACTCAAAGGTCAACACGAGGCGACGCCCGCCCGATTTCTCACAGCTCCACTTCGGCGTCTGCGGTGGAAATTCCATCGCGTAGTCGCGGAAGCCGTCCGCCGAAGGCAGGGGTTTAAAGACCCCTTCGCTGACCCGTCGCAGTTGCACTTCCGCGGGGTAGATCGAGACCTTGCCACGGGTGGCGCCGATGGAGCGGACCTCGATGCCGCTCCGCCCGAAAAACAGATCGAAGTCGGAAAGGTAGAGGGCGTTTTCGTAACGGAAGGCCCGCGTAGCCTGCGCCTCGGTGAGGACGAGGACGCGCTCCCCCGCGCAGGTGAAGCGAAAAGGCGCCCCGCCCTGCGCGCGCACGATCGTCTGGCCGCCGGCGCGGACGACTTCGATCCCCTCGCCCTCGACCTCCTGCGTGCCGCTCCAGACAAACTCCGGAGCGATGCCGTCCACCCCGAAAAACACGTGATGCCGGCCTTCGCCGCGCTCGAGAACGGTGAGCGGCTGCGCGGTGGCGCTCCGCAGGAGGAGCGGGCCCACCTCCAGATTGAATGGAAAAATCGCGGATCGGCCGCTCTTCAGGGTAAACGCGCCTTCCCGCGGGAAACGCGCGGCTCCGCCGTATCGCACGATCAGGCTCTGGCCGGGCAGATCGGGAATCGACGCGGCATGATCCTGAAACTGGTGCATGAAAACAAAGCCCCGTCCGCCCTCCGACCGCACGGCATAGCGGAGCTGGTCGAGCTGCTCCGGGCCGCGCGTCTTGGCCGCTCCGGGCAGATACGTTTGCATCGGGGCCAGCCGCTCGCCGAAGGACTCGAGAAAATAATGCAGCGGGCGCAACGCATAGTAATGCGGGCGTTGTTGCCCGAACTCCCCCAGCGGCGCCTGGTAATCGTAATTTATGCGCGGAAGCCCGCCCGCTTGCTCGTTGAAGAAATGGCCGTCAATGACCGGATTCGAACCGCCGTGCATCATGTAGTAGCCGATGCCGTTCGCGCCGCTGCCGACGGTGCGAACCATCATCGGGAGCAGGCTTTCGGGCGGCACGACCGGGCGGCGCTTGTGGGAGATCGCCATGCCCGCGCCCATTTCCGCCGAGATCGAGGGATAGATATCCGTGTCGTAGCTGACGGGCGCGTAGTCCGGCGAATGGCGGATGTCCTTGAACAGATAAAAGGCCGACGGCGCCGGCGCCGCCCAGCCCGGATAGGGGTAGCCGGCGGTGACGGGGATGCTGCCCTTTTCCACGATGGCAGCGTTGCCCCAGCCGGTAGCGGTGACGATCGGTGCGTCGAGTCCGTTCGCCTTGGCGAGACGCTTCAGCGTGGCCATGTGATCGCGACCTTCGTCGGCAAAGCGGTTCACCTTCGAGTTCGCCGTGATCTGCACGAAGGTCACGTCCGCATCACGATCCGCCACGGTGAACTCGGGCGTCGAGGTCGGGTAACCAAGCTCCCAGGGCGCCGCCGAGTGTTGGTATTCGTTCTCCACCTGCACGCCGACCACCGGCCCGCCTTCCGCGAACATCAGCCCCTTCAACTGCGCGCCGATCTGGCCGTAAAGACGATCGACGAGGCGGAGGTAGCCGGGGTTGTTCGAGCGCACATCGAAGGGCATGCCGTGGAGCCAGTCGGGCATGCCGCCGTTCCGGACCTCTCCATGGCAAAAAGGCCCGAGACGAGCGATCACCCGGATGCGGTTTTTCGCGCAAAGCTCGACGAAGTGCCGCAAGTCGAGATCGCCGGTCCAGTCGAACACGCCCTCCTCGCGCTCGTGCATGTTCCAGAAAATATAGGTGGCGATCGTGTTGATGCCGCCCGCCTTCATCTTCCGGATCGCCTCGTCCCAATAGACGGCCGGCAGGCGCGAGAAGTGGATTTCCCCGATCACCGGAAAAAAGGGCCGCCCGTTCCACTCGATGTAGCGGTTGGTGACTCGGACCGAATCACCGAGAATGTTGGAACCGCCAAGATCCAGGTGGTCGCGCAAGATCGGCGCGCTTTCCGAGGAAACGACGATCTCGTGGACGGCAGGCGGGAGGGTGACCGGCGGGGTGTCGATAGGTATCACGGGATAAAGGCTAACAGAGATGGCGGCGCGGGGAGTTCAGCCAAACCGGGTCAGTTCGCGAGCCAGCGCGACGGCATCGGGCTGAGCCGCGTTGAAAGCGAGCACGCGCTCCAGCGCGACGCGGGCGGCCGCGGTCTCGCCGAGCCCGTGCGCGGCGAGCGCGATGAGCAGGTGGTTTTCCGCGTCGCGACGCGCCTGCAAATCCTCCTCGAACACGAGCAGGTTCGGCAGCGAGGTCGCGAAGTAGTCGATCACCGCATTCTCCTTCAGCTTCGCCTCGCCGAACGCGCGCAGTTCGCGGAACA
>CBIHRE010000513.1:0-4070 GCA_966212385.1 uncultured Akkermansia sp.
TTTTCGGCACGATCACCTGGCGGAGACCGTCGTTTGTGAAATCGTCAGCCGCGCCGACTTTGCCGGCACGATAACCGATTCTACTGGGCATCTCCAAACGATCTCTCACGAGCTCCCGGTTTTCCTGATTACCCGGCCACCAAGCGACCAGTCCGGCGGGAATTTCGGCGGATCCGGCGGTGGCGACACGCACTTCCGTCACGTCGTCGCGGGTCAACAGACCGTCGGTCGCGCTGAGCTTGAAACCGTATATGCCAGGCCCGGAGAACTCCACGCCGGTGTCGGCATTCGAGTCGGAGGCGATGACGGCCGCCGCCGGTCCGAAGACCTGGGTCCACTTCGCGCTCAAGAAGCCCGAAGGGAGTCCGTCGTCCGTGATTTGACCGCGCAAGGCCGCCAAGGCCCCCGCATCGACAAGAACCTGGTCCGATCCGGCGTTTACGATAGGCGGCTGGTTGGCACCGGGAGGCTGTTTGCCATGCGCCCCGGCCGCGTAAAGGGCGACGATTTCGCCCGGCGCGAGCGCGTGGTCGTAGAAACTTAGCTCGTCGAGGCTCTCCTTTGCCCACTCCACCGAAGGACGGAAAGGCAGACCGCCAAAGTAAAGTTCTCCACGAAAATTCGCGGCGATCGAGGAAGCCGTCGAAGCGGACACGGCGACCTTGGCCACCAGCGCGCCGTCGCGGTAACTCATCATCGTGCCTTCGGCCCGGTCATAAGCGTAAGCGACGTGAGTCCACACGCCCTGCGGAATATCGACCCGCCAGGAGCCGTTCTTGCTGTCCAAATAGAGCTCCCCTGAACGCTGCATCAGCGCGGCCCGCTCGGTCGCACCCCCGGCCCAACCGAGGATGCGTCGGAAATTGACGTCGGTGCCGTCCGGCTTGAGCCACATCTCGAGCGTGAAACCCTTGGCCATGCCACCGAGATCGGTCTGCCCCGGCTGCTCCGGAATGCGCACGAAGCGGTTTGTCGCGTTGAACGCATAGGCGCCGCCCACGCGGCCTTCGATAAAGGCCAGGTTCATGCCGTCCTCGTTTCGGCCCCGGACGAGCTCGCGGTTGAGATGGTCGCCCGGCCACCAAGCCACGAGCCCCGACGGTATTTCCGAAGAAACGCTTGTCGCGACCCGCACCTCGGTGACATCGGAACGGGAAAGTAATCCGTCGCTCGCGCGCAGTTTGAACCCGTAGACGCCGGCTGCGGGGAACGTGACAGCGGTCTGCGCGGCGGTCACATCCGTGATAGCAGCCGTCGTCGGACCGAAAACCTGGGTCCACGAAACGTCCAGCATCCCTGCGGGCAGCCCGTCGTCGGTCACCACTCCCGCCAAGTTGGTGGACGAGCCAACTGTCGGAAGCGTCTTCCAAGCGCCAGCGTTCACGGTCGGAGGCAGGTTGCCGGAAGGCTCCAGCTTTCCCTCGGCGCCGGCGTCGTAAAGGGAGTCCACTTCGGCGTAGGTCAAGGGCCGGGCATAAAAGGCCAGTTCGTCGAGCCCGCCTTGATAACGGGAGTTAACATCGGTCGAGAACGGAGCGCCTCCGAAATGCAAATCGCCCCCGGTCGCGGAGGCGAAGGCGTTCACCGCCACCGCCTCCGTCTTGATCAGGAGCCCGTCCCTGTAGAGAGAGAGCAGGCCGGCTTTGCGATCATAGGAAATGACAACATGGGTCCATGCCGAGCCGAGAACCGGAAGATACCAGTTCGCGCCGCCGACAATCGAAAAACGAAGCGCGCTCGCAAAGGGTTCATTGCTGATAATCAGCCGGACGGTCTGCCCCTCCGCCCATTCGACCAAGCGGCGCACCTGGACGTTGGTGGCGGTGCTGTTGGCCCAAAATTCGATCGCGAACCCGTCGGCAAACGCACCTATATCGGTTTGGCCCGGGACGGCGGGAACCGAGATGTGCCGATTGCTTCCATCGAAGCTGTAAGCCAACCCGACACGACCCGGGACATAGGCGACGTTCACGCCGGACTCGGCGCGGTCGCGAACGATCTCGCGGTTTTCCCCGTTCGCCGGCCACCAGGCGACCAGAGCGGAAGACGCTTCTGCCACCGAAGAAGCCGCGACGCGAACTTGAACGACATCGGAGCGCGCCAACACGCCGTCGCTTGCGCTCAGCTGGAACACATAGAGACCCGGCTGCGACGAGGTGGCTCCCGTTTGCGCAGCCCCGGGATTCTCGAGGGCGGCGGAAACCGGGCCCGAGAGCTGCGTCCACGTAAGGTCCGGCGAACCGCCAGGCAATCCGTCGTCCGTGACCGAGCCGGCCAGCAGCACGCGTCCGGGATTCGGAAGCGCGAGGTCGGGGCCGGCGGATACGACCGGGGCCTGATTACTCGGCACGCCGCACTTGCCCCTGTCTCCGCTCGCGTAGATCGCCGCAATCTCGCCGTAGGACAAAGGACGGGAATAAAACGAAAGCTCGTCGATACCGCCCTTGTAGCGGGTGCTGGCATCCGTGGAGAAAGGCGCGCCGCCTACATAGAGATCTCCGGTGGTGAGCCCGGCGAAGGCGTTGGGCGAAACGGAGGCGCCCGAAAGAAAAACGCCGTTGCGATAGAGGCGGATGTAATTTGCCCGCCGATCGTAGGAGAAGGCCACGTGCGCCCAATTTCCATCCAGGCGCGGCATCGTCCAGTTGAGCGCGTTGCTGATGTAGAACCGGACGGCGTTGTTGTTCGGCTCGTTTCTCAGCAACAGGCGGACGCTTTGCCCGTCACACCACTCGAGGAGAAGGTTGCCCGTGTTGTTGCCTGAGGTGTGGTTGGCCCAGAGCTCGATCGTGAAACCGTCGGCGAAGGCGCCGAGGTCGGTCTGGCCCGGGGTGGCCGGGACGAAAACGTAGCGACTCGCGCCGTCGAAGGCGTAGGCGCCGCCCACCTTGCCGGGCCCGTAGGCGACGTCGGCGCCGACCTCCGAACGACCGCGAACAAACTCACGGTTCTCGTGATTGCCCGGCCACCAACCCACCAAACCGGCCGGTAGCTCGGCCGCGGCACCCATGCCGACACGCACATCGACCGTCTCGCGGGAACAAGCGCCCCCGTCTTCGGCCTCCAGACGAAGGGTGTAGAGTCCGGGGTGACTGAAAACGACGGCGCTGTCCGGGGCGGCGGGATTCGACAAGGTCGCGGTCGCCTGGACCAGGGGAGCGGTCGACAGCGTCGGCGCATTCAGCACGGTCCAGCGTTGGGTAAGGCCGAACCCGGAGGGTAAACCGTCGTCGGTCACCTGGCCCGACAAGGTCAGGGTCCGGGCCGCTCCCCTAAGCACATAGCCTCCCGCGGGGCCGGCGCGAAGCACCGGGCCTACGTTCGAAGTCGGGGGGCGCTTGCCGGCGTCTCCCGCCGAATAGATGGTGTAGGCGTCGGCCACGGAGAGCGCACGATCGTGGATGGAGAGCTCGTCGATCTGCCCCTTGAACGGCGCCGCGTCGGCCCAATTTCCGCCGATTCGCAAATCGTTGCGAGTGTCCAAGGCGACAACGCCATAGGTCCAGCTACCGGAGAAAACGCCGTTGCGAAGGATGGTCGCCCGGCCGGAAACGCGATCATACGATACGGCCAGATGCGTCCAGGTGTTCAACGGCAGCGCGGAGACGACCGTCGCCTCGTGGTTGAGGCCGCTGGTTTCGCGATAGTTCACGACCAAATTCTGGCCGGACTGGCGTATGGTGAAGCCGCTGGTTGTGGAATTGCGGCCAAATTGGAGGATGGTGGCCTCGCGCGACTCGGCGGGGCGCACCCAAAACTCGATTCCCAAACCGGACCCAAGGGAAGATGTGGCGCCCACATCCAGCGCGGGGTTGCCAAAGACGAGGACGCGGTCGTTGAGGCCATCGAAATTAAAGGCCGGGCCGACGCGGCCGTCGACGTAGCCGGCGCCGTTCTCGGCGAAAGCCTGGTTGCCGCCCACGTGGTCGGCGCCGGGGCGGGTGGCCTGCACCGGCGATGACGGGACGAGAAGGGTGGCCGGTCCGGCGAGCAGGACCGCCGCCGCGGCGAGGATCCGCCGGGTGGGGGCGCCATGGCGCATTGTGTTTCCTTCCGTGCGATATCCGTCG
>CBIHRE010000514.1:0-4054 GCA_966212385.1 uncultured Akkermansia sp.
GCCGGGCGTCGGTCGTCGCCGCCAGTTCGCCGGAGACTTCGTGCTCCTCGCCGCGCACGAGCTTGACCAGTTGCGGATTGTCCTCGGCGCCCCCCTCGCGGCGCACCTCGATCACGCCGTCGCGCAGCGGCCGGTTGGAGCGAAGACGGAAACGCAGGCGCGAACCTTCCAACGCGCCCACCGTCTTGAACTCGAGTTTGCGCTCCTCGGAGCGAAGCGCGGTGTAGGCGGGCGGCACGATCTCGACCCAGGCCTGCTCCAAGCGCGGCGTCAGCATGACGCGCACGATCCTCTGCTGGCTGTAGAAGGCGCGGTCCTTCGCGTGGGCGATGAGCACGAGATCGCTTTGCACGTCGGCGAGGTCGGCCGTGAAACCGTTCTTCGCGTCGCGGACCATGGGCACGGTGACCGCCGCGCCGGGCTTTTCCGGCGGCTGGGCGGTGAGAAAAAGCTCCTTCGGCTCGTGGCCGCTCCAGGCCGCCCGGACGGAAAGCGTTTTGCCGTAGACGACGGAGGTGTTGTCCGCCAGCGGTTCGGAGATTTCCACGCGGGTGAACGAATACGGCGGATGGTCGCCGAAGGGGTCGAGGAAGCGCGGCAACACCACCTCGGACACCGGATAGAAAACCAGCCCGAGCACGATCACGATGCCGAGCGCGAGCAGCGCCCGCTCGAGCGCACGGCGGCCGGCGCCGGTGCGCGCCAGACCGGGCAAATCGGCTCCGGCGCTATCGGCTGCCGCCTGCTCCGCGGCGCGGGCGGCGAGCTCGCGGGTGAGCGCCGGGACCGAGGCGTCGCCCGACTGCGCGGCGAGTTGAAGCGCGTTGATCAACCGCGAGCCGAGCGCCGGTTGCCGCGATTCCAGATGACGCGCGACGCGCTCCGGCGGGTTGCGACGCAGCCAGACGCCGAAAACCGCCACGCCGGCGGCGATCGCCGCGCCGAAAAGGCCGGCGACCAGCAACGCGAGACGCGCGGCGAGTCCGAGTTGCAAGAAGGCGTCGAGCGCGAGCGAGAAAACCGCGGCGCCGAGCAACCAAGGCGTCGCGCGCCAGAACAGCGCGCGTGCGCGCTCGGCGCGCCAAGCGGCGTCGGCGCGAGCGAGCCGGGCGGAGAGATCGGAAATGGGCGAAGGTTTCGACATCAGCTCAGCCCCCAACGACGACGCAGGAACCAATCCAAGGCGCCGACCAAACCCAACAACCAAAACACCCAAGCCTGCGGCCAGACGGGCTCCAGACGGGTGTCGGAGCCGGCGTCGACGGGCGCGGCGTGGACCTGCTTGAGCGTCGCGCCGAACTCCTCGGGCTTGATCACCCGTCCGCCGGACGCCTCGGCCAGCCGCCGCAGATAGGAGATATCCGCCGCCACCTCGACCGTCTCGGCGTTTTCCTCGTAGACGTTGAAACGCACGGTCTGCGTGCTGCCGTCCGGTAGCACGGCCTCGATGCGATGGGGGCCGGTGCGCTCCGGCACGTATTCGGCGAAGAGCCGACCCGCCTCGCCCTCGGCGCGCGGCAAGGCGGTGAGGCGGGTGAGCGTCTGACTATCGCGAGTGACCGTGAGCGCGAGCGACTTGAGCGGCGCAGCGCGCGGGCCGTCCATCTGGCGCTCGACGATGCGAAGGTGAAGTTTCTCGCCGAGCAACACGTTGGCGGTGCTGGCGCGGAAGGTGTAGCGGGTGCCGGGCAGCACGTCGCGGCCATTGACGAGCCAGAGAAGCGTCTGATCCCAGAAGCGGTCGAAAAGGGTGTTGCCGGGCTCGGTCTTGGCGTTGAAGGCCCAGCGCCAGAGGCCGTCGACGCCGACGCTCAAGACCTGGCCGGAGCCGTAGCGACGATGCACGAGCGCGGGAAAATCGTTGTCGCCGGCGGCGAGCGCGAGCGTGGCGGCAAGCGGCTTAGCCTCGCCCGCCTTGCGCACGCCGAGCAGGGCCGGCGGCGCGGCGTCTTTCTCCACGGCCTCGGCGACCAGCCGCAGCGGAGGCGCGGCGCGTCCGTCTTGCGCGACCTTCAGCATGGCGGCTTCGCGCCTGGCATCGCCCCAGGAGAGAGGTTGCAGACGTTCGAGCGCGGTGCCGCCCGACACGGCGTCGCCGCGGGCGAAAATCACGACACCACCGAGTTGGTCCACGTAAGCCTCGAGCGCGGCGAGTTGCGCGGCGGAAAGCATCTTGTCCACGGCCTGCCCGAGGATGACGACGTCGTAGCCGTTCCACGCCTCGGCGTCGTTCGGCAATTTGAAGGCGTCGCTCTCGCCTTCGCTGCGCACCACATGGAAACGGCCCTTCGCGTAGCCGGAGGCGACGTCGACCTCGAGTTTGTCATTCCGCCGCAGCGAGCGTTGGAGGAAAGTCGTGTCCCAATAGGGGCGGCCTTCGAGCACGAGCACGCGGAGCTTGCGGTCGATGACGTTGAGGTAGGTCGTGGCGACGTTGTTCTCGGTCTCGGCCTCGCCGGTCAGCGGAGTGACGCGCACCGTATACTCGAACTGGCCGGCGGCGGGCTCGGTGACCTCGAAAGTCGCCATGACCTGCGCCTCGTCGCGCACCACGATCGAACGCCGGCCGATCTCGCGGCCTTCGCGCAGGAGCCGCACGTCGAGGGTTTCGTAAGGCGTGCCGAGCGGCCGGATCGCGGCGTTCAGGCGGATGGTCTGCTTGACGTAGTGGAAGGGCTGGTAGGACGAGATGCGCACCGAGACATCGCGCGTCTGGCGTTCGCCGCCGAAAGGGATCGCGTAGATGGGAACGCGCCGGGCCTTCGCGGCGAGCGCGGTCTGGGCGGCGTTCATCAGCTCGTGGTCGTGGCCGTCGGTGAGCAGGAAAAGCGCGTCGGCCCCCTCCCCCGCCGCCAACGATCCGATCATGGTCTGGATCGATTCGTGGAAGCGCGTGCTCGAGCCCTCGGGCTGGAGCTGGTCAAGCGGGCCGGTGATCGCCACCGCGCTGTTGTCGAAGCGCAGGAGACGCAGGTCCTTCGCCGTCGGCGCCCCGGCGCGGGGCGCCACGCCGGCGTCCCAGAGGAGTTTTCGAGCGGCCTCGAAACGGGAACGTCCGTCGACGTCCACCTGGCGCATGCTGCGAGAGGTATCGAGGGCGACGAGCGTGACTTTCTGCTCGGCGGCGCGGGGATCGACGAGCACGCGTGAGGGCTGGAGAAGCAACAAAAGCACGCCCGCGACGAGCAAGAGGCGGAGAACTAGCAGAAGCGCGCGGCGAGTCGGCGAAAGGCGTTGGCCGGTGATCCAGTAGACCCAGAGCGTCAGGCCGCCCAACGCGAGCGCGAGGAACCCGACCAGCGGCACGGGCACGAGCGGATCGAAAACCAGACCGCTTCCGATGGAGTTCACCGTGCGAGCCTCCTGAACCAGAGTTGGAAAAGCAGTTCGACGAACAAGAGGCCAACAGCGCCGAGCAGGAACCAGTGGGCGATGGAGCGGCCGCGCGCGATTTCCTCGTAGTCGGCCTGGTTGTCGAGGAAGCCCTCGCGTCCTTTGGCATCGTCGTTAGCGACCGGGAGATGAACGCGATCCACGGGACGGAGGTCGGACTCCTCGGGGTCGGGGTTCACGGCGTAGGCGTATTTAAGGCGACCGTCGGCGAGCGTGTAGAAGCCCAGCTCTTCGGCGGCGAAGCTGATGAGCGCGCGCTCGCCTCGCGGCTCCTGGCGGACGTCGAGCACGCGGCCGGTCGGGCTGGTGATGGGTTGGCGACGAAGGTCGGCGCGCCAGACCTCGCCGCTGATCATCGAGCCGATGGTCACGGCGGGCGGAGGCGGCTCGCTGGCATCGAGGCGCTTCACCAACTCCTGCACCCAAGCCGGGAAAATTCGCTGGCGGGCGAGATTGCTGGAGAGCTCGTTCACGGAGAAATTCATCAGCACGAGCGTGCCGAGTCCGTGCTCGACCGCGGCCATGGCGGGCGTCTCGTCGTCGAAGCGAAGAAGCACTTTCCCCGCGCCGGTAGCGGAGGCGACGTGGAAGTCGTAGATCTCAAGCAGGCCGAGATCCTGGCGGAGCGTTCCGCGAAAAAGGCGAAGCAGCGGCGACTTGA
>CBIHRE010000515.1:0-4052 GCA_966212385.1 uncultured Akkermansia sp.
AGCGACAGCCCGCAGGGCAAAAAACCGTTCACCCAGCCCGTGAGCACCGCGCGCCACAAACTCGGCGCGCTCCACAGCGCCTTCAACGCGCCGCAGGCCCGTCCCGTCCATCCGCCCTCGCTCGCCAGCGCAGCCGACCAGCGCCAACCCAGCACGTAGCCGAGGCCGATCAGGATCATCACTCCGCCCGCGATCCACGCGAGCCACTCCTGCATCCGCCCCATCGGCGTCTGGATGTCCACCCACCCCGTCGCGAGAAACAGCACGACGCCGAGAAACACATAGGCCGTCGCCTTTCCCAACTGGTAGGCGACATGCCGCGCCAGCAAGAGCCCCGCGCGTCCCTGCGCCCCCGCCGAAATCGCGAGGGCGAACGGCGCGCACATGCCCGCGCAGTGGGCGCCGCCGAGCAGCCCCATCAAAAACACCTCGCCGTAATCCGCGAAAGTCACGCGCGCACCTTTGCGTTTCCCGACCTTGCCGCAAGCCCCGCCGCAACGCCTACGAAACGACCCCGCCAGCGCCGGCTCCTTCGCGGCCCGGAGCGCTCACCTTGAACCAGACCGCATACAGGGCCGGCAGGAACAGGAGCGTGAGCACCGTGCCCGCGCCGACGCCGCCGATCAGCACGTAGGCCAGCGCGCCCCAAAACGAGGAGTGCGTGAGCGGGATAAACGCCAGCATCGCCGCGACGGCCGTGAGCACGACGGGCCGGGCGCGCCTGACTGTCGACTCGATGATCGCCTCGTAGTTGGAAAGCCCCGCCTCTTTCTCCCGCTGAATCTGGTCCACTAGAATCAGCGTGTTGCGAATCAGGATGCCCGACAGGCCGATCAGCCCGAGTATCGCGTTAAACCCGAACGCCTGGTTGAAGAGAATCAAGGTCGGCACGGCTCCCACCAATCCCAGCGAACCGGTGGCAAAGGCCATGAACATCGCCGAGAACGAGCGCACCTGAAACATGATCAGCGCCAAGGTCGCCAGGATCATCACGGGGAACAGCAGCACGAGGGCCTTGTTCGCCTTCGCGCTCTCCTCCACCGAGCCGCCCGTGTCGATCCGGTAGCCGGCCGGCAGGCCGGCCTTGATCGCCGCCAGCTGCGGCAGCACCTCCGCCGTGACGTCGGGCGGCTGCACCCCGTCGACCACGTCGCCTTGCACGGCGATGAAGAGCTCGCGGTTGTAGCGTTTCAAAACGGCGTCCTCCATCCGCGTCTCGATCCGCGCGATCTGCCGAAGCGGAATCGAGCGGCCATGTTCGTTGCGGACGACGACATCGCCGATCGCATCGAGCCCGTCCCGCTCGAGCTTGGGGCTTCTGACCTGGACATCGACGGTGCGATTGCCGCTGCGCACCTGCGACACGGTCGCGCCTTGCAGGATCGCCTGAAGCTGCAGCGCCGCGCTCTGCGGATTCAGCCCCAGGAGGTGCAGCCGCTCCTCGTCAAAGGCGAGGTGCAGCACCGGTGTTTTTTCGCCCCAGTCCAGATGCACGTCCCGGAGATGCGGGTTCTTCTCCATCGCCAGTCTGACCTCGTTAGCGATGCGGCGGATTTCGTTCAGGTCACCACCCGTTACGCGAAAGAGCACGGGATACGGCACCGGCGGCCCGAACAGAAACTGCGTGACGCGCACCCGAGCCTCGGGGAAACGCCCTTCCGCCACCAATCCGCGAATCTTGTGCTTGAGGATATCGCGCTGCTTTGGGTTCTCGGTTTGGATAACGACCTGCGCGAAGGCCGGATTGGGCAGCTCCGAGTTGAGCGAAAAGAAAAAGCGCGGGGCGCCTTCGCCGATGTAACTCGTGACGTGCCTGGCCTCGGGCAGAGTGAGCATGGCCTGCTCGATGTGGCGAACCGTTTGCTCGGTCGTGGCAAATGCGGAGCCCGCCGGCAGGTTGATCTCCAGCGTGAGCTCGGTGCGATCCGAGTTCGGGAAAAACTGTTTCTTCACGACCGCCATGCCCGCGACCGAGGCGGCGAACAACCCTGCGGTGACTCCGAGCGTCGCCCACTTGTGGTCCACGCAAATCCGGATGAGACGGCGAAACCGTTCGTAGTTCTTAGTGCCATAGATCGACTGGTGCCCATGCGCCTTGGCCGGGATGTCCGGCAAAAGTTTCACTCCTATGTAGGGGGTGAAAACCACGGCCACCAACCACGACACCAGGAGCGAAAACGCGACGATCCAGAAGATGTTTCCCGCGTATTCGCCGGCGGTGGATCGGGCGAAACCCACGGGCAGAAAGCCCGCGATCGTCACCAGCGTTCCCGTGAGCATCGGCGCCGCGGTCGATGTCCACGCGTAGCCCGCGGCCTTCACGCGATCCCAGCCCTCCTCCATCTTCACGACCATCGTCTCGATCGCGATGATCGCGTCGTCGACCAGCAGGCCGAGCGAGAGAATCAGCGCGCCCAAAGTGATCCGGTCGAAGTCGCGACCGGTCACGAGCATGACTACAAAAACCGCGCCCAAGGTCAGTGGAACCGCCGCCGCCACCACGATGCCGACGCGGAAGCCGAGCGTCGCGAGGCTGACGAAAATCACCACGCCCAGCGCGGCGAAAAACTTCACCATAAACTCGTTGATCGCCGCCTGGATGACCGCGGCCTGGTCGGAGATCTGCGTCAGCGTGATACCGACCGGCAGCTCCGACTGAAGCCGGCGAACCTCGGCCGCAAGGTCCCTACCCAACGTGAGCCCGTTGTAGCGCTTGTGCATGACCACACCGAGAATCAACGCGGGCTCGCCGGCTTCGCGGATCTGGAAGGTCGGCGGGTCTTCGTAGCCGTGGCGCACCTCGGCGACGTCGCCGACCGTCAAGGTCTTGCCCGGCATGGGGAGCGGAATCGCTCGCACCGAATCGAGGTCGGTGACGGCGCCGTCGAGCCGGAGATACACGCGCGGGCCGTCGGCTTCGACGAAGCCGGAGGGCGTGACGTCGTTGTGGCTCGCGATGGCGCCGAACAAGGCCTGCGCGTCGAGCCCGAGCGTCGCGAGCCGTTGATACGAAATCTCGACGAATATCTTTTGGTTTTGCTCGCCCATGATCTTCACCTTTTGCACGCCGAGCACGCGCGTCAGACGCTGACGAAGCCGCTCGGCGTCCTGCACCAGTTCGCGGTGCGGCAGCTCGGCGGCCTTGAGGGCGTAGAGCGAAAAAAACACGTCGGAGTATTCGTCGTTGAATATCGGCCCGAGCACGCCACGCGGCAGAAAGCGCGCTTCGTCGCCGAGCTTCTTGCGGACCTGATAAAATTCCTCCGGCACCTCCTTCGGCGGGGTGTTGTCCTTCAGATAGACCTTCATCGTCACGAGGCCGGGGCGCGACGAGGTTTCGGCGCGATCGTAGTGCTCGAGTTCCTGCAGCCGTTTTTCCAAGCGGTCCGCGACCTGGTTTTGCATTTCCTCGGCCGTGGCGCCGGGCCACACTGCGGTCACGGTCATGATCTTCACCACGAAGGTGGGATCCTCCGCGCGCCCGAGGCGGCCGAAGGCGAGCAGACCGGCCGCGGCGATCGCGAGCAGGAGAAAAAGCGTGATGGCCCGTTCCTTGACGGCCCAGGCCGAGAGATTGAAGCGGCTCATGGGGCGTCCTTCGTGGAGAGCTTTTCAACGCGCACCACCTCGCCGGCATTCACAAGTTGGGCGCCAAGACAGACAATGGTGTCGCCGTGCCGAAGCCCGCGGCTGATCGACGCGGTTTCCGCCCCGATCCTCGCGATGGAGACGGGGCGTTTTTCCACGGCGGATGTTTTTGGATCGATCACCCACACCGCGGCGCCGTCACCGCGATCGATCAAAGCGCCCAGCGGAATCTCCACCGCCGACGGAGCCGCGTCTCCACCCGCGGAGACGCGAACCGTGATAGTCGCGCCCAAGGGGAAGCGGGCCTGCTCACCATCCAAGACGTAGCGAGCCTGATAGGTGCGCGCCACGGGATCGGCGACGCCGGAGATTTCGCGAAAGGTCGCGGGCACATTCAGCTCCGAGTCGAGGTAAAGTCGGGCCGTCGCTTTCGCGCCGCGAATCCGCTCCAGCGAACTCTCGGG
>CBIHRE010000516.1:0-4047 GCA_966212385.1 uncultured Akkermansia sp.
CGAAGGCGCGCCCGCGGCGGTCGTGGAAACGCTCCAGAGCGCGAAACACCGTGATCGAGGCCTTGCCGCCGCGCTTTTTGAAAACGCGCATGCGCCCCGGCTGCGCCTCGTCCTCGCCGAGCGCGAGCTCGACGGTGAACTCCGCCGGCAGCAGGCCCGAATCGTCGCGCGCCACGCGGCCGACCTTCATCGCCTCGTCCACCGGCGGCACGTAGCAGAGCGCGTGGTAGGTTTTTTTCGCGGTCTTCCCCTGAAACTGGCCCGACACGAAATCGAGCGCGGCCTTCTCCTTTGTGCAAAGCACCACGCCCGAGGTGTCGGCGTCGAGGCGATGCACGTTGGCCACGTGGTCGCCGAGTTTCTCGTGCACCTGCGTCATCAGGTTGGCGCGCGCCTTGTCCCAGCGGTCGGGCGCGATGAGCAGGCCGCTCGGCTTGTCGAAAGCGATGAGCGCGTCGTCCTCGAAAAGGATGGGCGGAAGCATTTGGCAGAGGAACACGACGAAGAAGCGGCGGGCGGTCCAGCCGCTTCGCGACCCGAAAACCGGGGATTCCCCGGTGGCAGACGACTTGCCAGAGACGGCGCATCCGCTCGGATAAGGCCACTATTTCATTCCTTTCCGCCATTCACCCGCGCTGGTTCCTGCAGTCGGTCCGCGGCCGCTTGACGCTTCTCGTCGTCGCGCTGCTAGCCCCCGCGCTTTTGCTGGTGGCGGCCCTGATTTTTCGCGCTTATCATAACGAACGTGTCGCGATCTCGGAAAAGCTCCTCGCCACCGCGCGCGCCGTGGCGGGACTGACGGACCGCGAGCTGCAGGAATTCGAGGCGATCTTGCGCACGCTAAGCGCCTCCCAGGCGCTGGCCAAGGGCGACATCGACGCCTTTGACAAGGTCGTCCGCGCCGCGCTCCCCGATGAGTCCCGGTGGTTCATCCTGGGCGATGAGCAGCACCGGCAGTTGATCAACACCCGCGCGCCTTTCGGTTCCCCTTTGCCGCCGCTTCCCGAGTCGGCCGAAATGCGCGAGGCCATGGAGCGCGGCGTCGACTACGTCTCGAACCTCGCCCGGGACCCGCTCACGGGCGAGCCGGTCCTTTTTGTCAGCCGCCCCTATCGGGTCGACGGACGTCTTCGCCACACCCTCACCTTGCTTGTCCGCCCCGACGAGCTGTCGCGCGTCCTGGGACTGCCGCGCTACACCAGCTCCGACGGACTGGCGGCGCTCGTCGACCGCGAGAAACGCATCCTCGCCCGGAGCCGCGACCCCGCGAAATTCGTGGGGCGCAGCGCCAGCGCCCGGATGCAAGCGCTCATGGATGCGGAGGCGGAAGGCGTGCACGACACCGTCACGCTGGACGGCATCGCCGTGATCACCGCCTTCCACCGCGCGGAACACTCCGGCTGGGTGGCCGTCGTCTCCGCGCCGAAAGCGGCCCTCTTCGTCTCCGCCCGCAATCTCCTCTGGCTCGGGCTGGGCTTGTCGGCCCTGCTCATCGCCACCGCCGGCTTTTTTTCGATCTGGATCATGCGCGGCCTCACCCGCGGCATCGATTCCCTTGTCGCCGGCTCCGAGGCGATCGTGCGCGGCGAACCGGTGGAGTTCGTGCAAAGCGGCCTGCGCGAGACCGATTTCGTCGGCCTCGCGATGACACGCTCGGCCCTGCACCTGCGCGACACGGGCGAACGCCTGGGCTCGACGCTCGCCGAGCTCCGACGCGCCGAGGAAGTGCTGCGCTCGCAAAACGAGGAGCTGGAGCGGCGGGTCGCCGAGCGGACGCAACGCCTGAGCGAAACCATCGGCGAGCTCGAAGCCTTTTCCTACAGCATTTCCCACGATATGCGGGCGCCGCTCCGCGCCATGCACAGCTACGCCCGGCTCCTGCGCACCGAACACGCCGAGAGCCTCGCGCCCGAGGCCCGCGCCTTCGTCGAGCGCATCGACGCCAACGCCGCCCGTCTCGAGCTGCTCGTGCGCGACGTCCTCGCCTACAGCCGCGTCGCCAAGGAGGAGATCGAAACCGCGCCAGTGGATCTCGACCGCTTCGTGCGGGAGCTCGTCGCCCAGTCGCCTCAGCTCGAGCAGGCGCGCGCGACCGTCGAGGTGCGGGACACGCTGCCCGCCGTCGTCGCCCACCAGGCCTATCTCGCCCAGATCTTCGGCAACCTCATCGGCAACGCCTGCAAATTCGCCGCCCCGGGCGTCGCGCCGCGGGTGGAAATTTCCGCCGAGACGCTCGACGGCTTCGTGAAAATCTCGGTGCGCGACAACGGCATCGGCATCGATCCCTCGGACTTCGAACGCATCTTCCAAATCTTCGGCCGCGTTCACCCCGCCGGCGCCTACGAAGGCACGGGCATCGGCCTGGCCATCGTGAAACGCGCCGTGCGTCGCATGGGCGGCGAGCTTGGCGTGAGTTCTGCGGTGGGCGCGGGCTCGACTTTCTGGTTCACCCTCCCTCGCGCATGAAACCCGCCCTGCTTTTGGTCGAAGACAACGAGGACGACGCCTTTTTCCTGCGTCGCGCCTTGAACAAGGCGGGCGTCGAGCAGATCCCCGTGCACCTCGGCGACGGGCACGAGGCCCTGGCCTACCTCGCGGGCGATGGCGCCTACGCCGACCGCGCCGCGCATCCGCTGCCGGCGGTCATTTTTCTCGACCTCAACCTGCCCTACAAAACCGGCCTGCAAGTGCTCGAGTGGATCCGCCAGCGCCCCGAGTTTGCCCGCATCGTCGTCATCGTGCTCACCTCCTCCCGGGAGGAGAGCGACGTGCGTCAGGCCTATCGGCTCGGAGCCAACTCCTACGTCGTAAAACCTTCCTCCGCGGATCAATTGGTCGAGATCGCAAAGGCCTTCCGGCTCTGGTGGCTCGAGATGAATCTCTTCGACGCCGGCCCGCGCCGCGCTCCCTGAGCCAGCCCCGCGCGCACGCTCGGCGGGAATCGCACGCCTCGCCTCGCGCGTGACGCCCGCGTGCCGGCGCCGTGAATACGCGGTGACGCGGGCGCGCCGGGCTTGCCGCCGGGACGGGGCCCATCGGAGCTCCCGGACTGTCCTCCGTGGACCCTCTTCTCCGCATGCTCGCGCCCAGTCTCGCCCCCGCCTTTTCCTTGCTGGTCTCGCTCGGCCGGATGTCGCCCGCGCAGCCCTTACGCACGCTGCTCCGCAACACCAGCCGGCGCTTCAATCCGCCGCGGCTCGAGATGCTGTCCTCGGCGCCCGGCCCGGCGGTTCGCGAAGCGCTGGCGCGCGGGGAAGGCCGTCCCGAAGCCTTGGCCACGGTGCGCCGCGAACCCCGGCGCGGCGCCCGGCCCACGCTGGTCCTGGGCGGCTTCGTGCCGGACGCGCGCGAGCAGGTCTACGTCGTGCGCGGCTACCTCGCGCGGCAGGGCGGCGTCTACTATCTCGATTACCCGAAGTCGGATTTTTCCCTGCCGCTCTTCGCCGCCCAACTCGACGATCTCGTGGCCGACATCACCGCGCGTGAAGGCACCGCGCCCGTGATCCTCGCGGTGAGCTTCGGCGCCGGCCTCGTGCTCGATTGGCTGCGGCGCGCCCGGCTCGCCGGCCGCGCCTCCGTCCCGCTTTCGGGACTGATCCTCGTCAGCCCCGTGACCTGCGCCGCCGACATCGTCGGGCCGGAGGAGGCCAAGCCCTCCACGCTCCTCGGCCGCGCGCTCAAGCCCCTGCTCGACGCCCCGGCCTCGGTCGCGCCCACCGCCATCGAGAGGGCCCGCGCGATCTTTCTCCGTATGTTCGAGGCGGGCGCGCAAAACCGCGCCGCCCTCGCCACCTTGCTCGCCAAGGCCGAGCTCGTCGAACTCCGCGCCGGCGTGCAGGCCAGCATCGAGGGGATCGGCGCCGAGGGCGCGATGGCCCGCGTCCGCGCCATGCGCGACCTGTCCTGTCCCTCGAGCTACCTTACGCCGGAACTCCTTCCCCTTTCGCACGCCCCGACCCTGATCCTCTACGCGGAAAAAGAGGGCTCCGTCCTGCGTGACGATTCGCCGGCGCGCGCCGCGTTGGAACGCGCCTGCCGGGCCTTTTT
>CBIHRE010000517.1:0-4033 GCA_966212385.1 uncultured Akkermansia sp.
GGCGTAGTAGCGACCGTAGCTGAGGCCGGCCTCGGGCGTGAAGGAGCGCGAGAGATCGTCGCCGTCGTCGAGCGATTGGTAATCGTAGACCTCGGCGCCGGCGTAGGCGGACCAGCTCGCGCCGAGGTCGTAGCGGCCGAGGAGCTCGGCCGAGGCGCCCCAGAAGTTCAGGTCGGTGAGGTCGGCGTAGAGGCCGGCCTCGAGCGCGGCGCGACCCTCGAGCGAAACTTTGTCGGAGAGCTTGTAGGTGGCGGAGCCGACGACGCCGGGGAACCAGACGAAATCGCCTTCGCCGCCGCGACCGTCGAGCTCGGCGTTGGATTGGTAGGCGAAATCGTTGTTCACGTTGACGCGCGTGCGCAGGGCGCGCTCGGCGCGGGTGAGTTCGTCGGGGTTGCCGCCGTCTTCGCGGAGAGCCTCGTCGGAGGAGGCGGCGGTCTCGCGTCCCATCGCGTCGAGGAGGCCGGGGCGATTGTCGCGGGCGGGCGGGGTGACCTGGGCGAAGGCAGAGGCGGCGGCGAGAGCCAGAAGCGCGGAGGAAGAGCGAAGGGCCGTGGATGTTTTCATGGCGGCGTGGAGTGCGGGATGGGTTGCGTGCTCAGCCTTTGTTGCCGGCGGCGGTATTCGTGTTGCCGGTGGGCTGCTGCTCCTCCGGGTCGCGCGGACGGGGCGGCGGCGGGGGCGGCGGCGGCGTGTTCACGCGCGGATTCACGACGGTGTTGTCGCCGAGATCGGTGTCGGGGATGTTGACGATGCCACCGCCGCTGGCGCGGGCGAGGACGGGCGCGAGTTCGCGCATGATTTCGCTCTGCGAGGGCGCGTCGATGAACTTGCTAAAGAGGGCGGCGGTCTCGATGCCGCGGCGCACGTCGAAGGCGGCGAGCGAGGCGGAGCCGGAGTAGGGGACGGTGATGACCTGACCCGCGGTGCCCGTCAGGCCGCCGGCTTGGACGGAGCCCTCGTAGACGTAGATGAGCACGCGGTCGCCGAAGACTTGGACGAGAAGCGTGGTGCCGGTGATGGCGGCGGTGACGGCGCCGGCCTGGATGGTGGTGCCGCCCTGGCCCTTCGGGACGACGAAGAGGGCGCTGCCCTGCTTGAGCTGAAGCTCGCGCGTGCCCTTGCCGTAGGTGAAGGAGCTGAGCTGGCCGAGGCGCGCGATGGTGCCGTCGCTGAGCTTCAGCTCGGCGCGCGATTTGCGGCCGGTGAGGAGGGCCTGGCTCTCCGCGATGGCCTCGTTGAGCGAGGCCGGGCGGCGGGCGGTCTTGCCCGAAGAGTCGAGCGTGAGCAGCTCGAGTTCGGCGACGGCGACGTCGTGCTGGATAAAGCTGACGGTGGCCGAGTCGAAGGTCGACGCGGCGTGCGAGCCGCCGGCGAAGGCCGCCGCGGCGAAGCTGAGAAGCAGAAGTCGGAGGATTTTCATGGCGGGGAGAAGCGGGGGATAGACCCTAGCCCGGTAAGTCGGACGTGATTGTTGGCAATTTGAAATAAGGGACTTGTCCCGGCCGATCCGCAGGACACGAGTGAGAGGCTATCCAGCGTGAGAAATAAATTACACGTTTTTCGCGGCCAAACGTTTACCCTTTTGATCTGCCTCGGCGCCGCGCTGGCATGGGCGGGGTTGTGGCGGCTGGCGGAGCGGAGCGAGGCGGACGGGTTGCTGTTTCCGCTCTTTAAAATGGAGCGGAGCGTGGAGGACGCGTTTTTGCGCAAGGCAGCGCCAGCGCCGAAGGAAAACGGATTTATATTCCTGGGCATCGACCAGCCTAATTATCGGGAACAGTTGATCCGGCCCGAGGAACTACAATCGGCCGCGGGCGGGGTGTTGCTCACGCAGGACTATCCGTGGTCGCGCGAGGCGTGGGCTATCTTGCTGGACAAGCTAATGGCCGCAGGTGCGCGGGGGGTGGCGTTTGACTTGTTATTCGTGTCACCGGGGCGTGGCGACGACGCTTTCGCCGCCGCGTTGAAGCGGCACGAGGGCCGAGTGGTTCTTGCCGCCAATTTCGATTATTCGGTCGAGAATGGTCTGCCGGCACCGGCTTATCCGGCCGAATCTCTCCTCGATGCGTTGGATGATCCTCTGGCTTCGGTGGCCTTCGTTAGCTTATTTCCGGACAAGGATGGCGTCGTGCGCCACGCCCGCCATGACTTCCGTCTTCTAACGAACACCCAGCCGTCCTTCGCAGCACAGATAGCGGTCTTGGCGCGAGGGGGAAGGGCGCCGGCGAACGATGTGGCGAAAAGTGAAGAATTGCGGCGCATCCGTTTCGGCGGCCCCGCGCGCACCTACCGACACATCCCGGTTTGGCAGGTCTTTGCGCCCCTCGCGTGGCATGATAATTTGAAGGACGGGGCCTTGTTTAAGGACAAAGTAGTGGTCGTGGGGCCGGCTGCGGCATGGACACAGGATCTTCACCGCACGGCAGCTAGCGATCAGATGTTCGGTCCCGAGGTGCATCTTCACGCGGCGGCGTCGATTTTGCACGAGGCATATGTTCCGGAGCCTTCGCCCGGCTTGGTGACGGCTATCATCATTGCGATTGGTCTGCTGACCGGCGTCTTCTTCTGCCTCGTCGAACATCCATGGTGGCGCGTCGGCTTGCTGGCCGCGGGCAACGCGGGCGGCCTCGCGCTGGCGTTCGGCGTTTATTCCAAATGGGGGCCGATGCCCGTGGTGCTGCCGCCGTTGCTCGCGTTGAACACAGGCGGCGCGCTTTGCCTCGTGCAGAAGTTCTTCGCGACGTTCCTGGAAAAGCTCCGCACCCGCGCGATGCTGGAGCGTTACGTGTCGCACAACTTCGTGCGCGAGGTGCTCGACCGTTCGAGCAACTTCGAGGAGTCGCTCGGCGGTGTGCGTCGGCGTTGCACGATGCTGTTCTCCGACATCCGCGGGTTCACGACGATGACCGAGGGCGCGGATTCGCAGGCGCTCGTCACCCAGCTCAACGAATACCTGAGCGAGATGGTCGAGTGCGTGTTCCGGCACGAGGGCACGCTCGACAAATTTATCGGCGACGCGGTCATGGCCGTTTGGGGCAACGTTCGCGAGCGCAGCGACCGCGAGGACGCCGTCTCCGCCGTGCGCAGCGCGCTGGACATGCTGGCGGCGCTCGACCGCCTCAATGCCGACTGGAAGACGCGCGGCATCGCCGAGCTCCACATCGGCGTCGGCCTAAACCATGGCGAGGTCATCGTGGGCAACATGGGCTCGCCGCGCCGCAAGGAGTTTACCGTGATCGGCGACGCCGTGAACCTCGCCTCGCGTCTTGAGGGCGTGACCAAGGAATACGGCCTCACTCTGGTGATCGGCGAAAGCGTGACGGAACTCGTGAAAGACGACTTCGTGCTCCAACCGGTCGACTTCATCCGCGTGAAGGGCAAAAACAAGCCGGTCGCGATCTTCACCGTGCGCGCGACGCGAGGCCCGGTCCTCGCCGCTTACGAGGCGGCGCTGACGCACTACCGTGCGGCGCGTTTCGCCGAGGCGAGGGCGGGTTTCACGGAGGCCGTCGCGCTCGCCGCCGCTTCGGCGGGTTCGGCGAGTCCCGACGAGGTGACCGACCCCTTGCCGGCGCTGTATTTGAAACGCTGCGACGCGATGCTGGCCAATCCTCCGGGCCCCGGCTGGGACGGCGTCTTCGTGATGAAAACGAAATAGGGGCGGTGCGGTCGGGGGGGGGGCTGCGCGCGATGCGTGCGACGCCCTCAGGGCGCGGCCTCGACCGCGAGGCGGAGAAATTTGCGCGAGCCCGCGGCGAGCGGCGCGGCGGTCCGGTAGACGAGCGTCTCGCGTTCGCCGTTCGGAATGGTCGCCTCGAGCACGACTTCGGAGCCGCCGCGTCGCCACGATTGGAGGTCGTCGGAGATCTCCACGAAATAGTTCACGCCCGCTTTCCCGCCGACGGGGCGGGAAAACGTTAGCGACAAATGAGGCCCGTCGCCCAGGGCGATTTGGCCGGCGGCGGGGGCGCCGCGTGGGTTGGCGACGCGCCCGTCGAGGCCGAGCGCGGATTCGATCAGGTTGGCCAGC
>CBIHRE010000518.1:0-4030 GCA_966212385.1 uncultured Akkermansia sp.
AATCTCGCCCTCAATCACCTCCGAGACCACTGCCGCGAGACCGACCTCGAGACCGACGCCACCCCGTCCAGCGACGAACTCGCCCCCGAGACCCTGGCCCGCCTCGAAGCCCTCGGCCCGATGCGCCTTCTCCGTTCCGACCTCCCGCCCGAAGACCGCGACCTCATCCGACTCAAATACCACGAGGATCTGAAATACGACGAGATCGGCCGCCGCACCGGCCTCAACCCCGGCACCGTCGGCTATCGTCTCCATCACCTCCTCAAAGGCCTCGCCGACTCGCTCCGCCGCGCCGGCGTCCAAGGCAGCCACGGCTGAGCCCCCGGTCCGATACGCCCGCCATGAATTCCGACGACCCTTCCCCCTCCTCCCCGCTTCCCGGCCCGCCCCTCGATCCCTCCCTCGAGGCGCGCATCGTCGCCTGCGTGCTCGGCGAAGCCTCCGCCGCCGAGGCCTCCGAGATCGAATTTCTCTGCGCCGTCCGCCCCGAGCTCGCCGACTTCCGCCGCCGCATCGCCGAGGTCCACGGCCTGCTCGCCGAGACCGCCCGCCCCGCGCCTGCCGACTTTCGGCTCTCCGCCGAGCGCCGAGCCAAACTCCTCTCCGACCTCTCCGCCGCACCCACCGCGGCAAGCCCCGTCGTCACCGCGTTCCCGCCCTCGCGCCGCTGGCCGGAATGGGCCATGCCCGCCGCCGCCTGCCTCGCCCTCCTCGGACTCCTCGCCGCGGTCGTGATTCCGACCGTCGACACCGCCTTCAGTTCGGCATTCTCCGATAAAACTGTCGTCTGGACGCCCGCCAAAACCACCACAACCACCCCCGCCCGACCTAGTTTCGAGGACTACGTCGAGTCCCGCCTCAGCGAAACGACCTTGCCAAGAAGCGGCCCGATCACCGCACAAGAGAGGCGCTCGGCCGAAGAATACCTCGGCCGCGAATACGCGAAGAAATATCCGCAATCGGCCGAGGTCTATTTCTCCATGGACGCGACCCGCGCGCCCGTCGCCGCTCCCGCCGCTGCTTCCGCACCGGTTCCAGCCTCTCCTCCCCCGCCACCCGCCACGGCGGCCCCTCGTCCCTCCGTCATGCCCGCCTTGCGCCGCGACGAAGAGCGGTCGAACAACGAATCCGCCCGCTCTCGCTACCGCGCCGAGGCGCTCGCGGAGCCCGCCGCGGACTCCACCATCGTCGTCTCCGCCGGCGAGCTGACTCTGGGTGATCGCCCCATCATCGGCGACCAACTGTTGGGTAAGGCCGCTTTGGCCAAACAACTCGAAGACCGAAAATCCGACGTCTCCGGCTCCGTTGGCGGCCGCATCGGCGTGGAAAATGATGGTTCCTTGCGCTTCGGCGGCGGAACCATCGCCGGCGCCACAGACAATTTTTCCGTCCAGACCGAGACCACCTACGGCGTCGCCGCCTCCGCCTCCGAATTCGCCAAAAACGGCGAAACCCAAGCTCGGTGGCGCGAACTCAAAGACACCGGCGGCGTGAGCTCTGACAAACTAGCCGCCGCGATTTCATCGCCCTCAAAACCGCAAGTCCTCGACGAGTCCGGGCTCACCTTGGGCGGCCTCGCCGCTGCGCCGCAGCCCGCATCTCCCGCGGTCGCGTCCGGCCTTGTCGCCGAGAACAAACCCCTCGACGGATTGAAAGCTCAGGCGCGCGATGCCTACGCCCGCGGCGACCTTGACCAAGCCCAGGTATCCTTCCGCGCCGCGCAAACGGTCTCAGGCGACTCCGACGCCGAAACCAACTATTTCCTCGGTCGCATCGCCGGAGAAAAAGCCAAGGAGGCCGCCGACAAACGGCAGGCAAACCGGGAAGCGATGATCCAAGAAGTGGCGAAAAGCTGGCAGCGCCCCGGCGTGTCCGTGCAAAACGAATCAAAGCCAAACGCCGAACTCGCCCCTGTCGCCTCCGCAGGTCCGGTCGACAGTCGCGACGCCGCCGTCCGGCGCAAGCTGAGCGAAACCGTCATCCCCTCGCTCGACTTCCAAGGCGCCAAGCTCAGCCAGGCTTTGTCCGCCCTCTCCTCCTCCTCCGAGGAACACGACGCCAACGACCACGCTGCCCGCGGCGTCAACATCACCTTGGAAAACACCGCCGGCGCCCCGGACCCGGTCGTCAACATCGCCCTTAGCAACATGTCCCTTGGCCGCGTGCTCGATGTCCTCACCGAGCAAACCGGTCGCAGTTACGAGATCCGCGACGGCTCCGTGGTCGTCCTTCCTCCGGACGCCGCCAAACCCGCTCCCCGCCCCGCGCCCGACGCCGCCCTGCGTCGCGAGGTCGTCTCCGCCGAGCAACCCGTATCGACCTTCTCGCTACACGTCTCCGACGCCTCCTTCCGCCTTGCCCGCGCCGCCCTCTCCCGCGGCGAGTTCCCCGATCCCGCCGCCGTCCGCCCCGAGGAGTTCTACAACGCCTTCGACTACGGCGACCCCGCCCCCGTCGCCGGCGAGCCCGTCGCCGCCCGCGTCGAGCAGGCCGCCCACCCCTTCCTGCAACAGCGCAATCTCCTCCGCGTCGCCCTTCGCGTGCCCGCCGCCGGCCGCGCCTCCGGACAGCCTCTCCGCCTCACGCTCCTTCTCGACACCTCCGGCTCGATGGAGCGCGAGGACCGCGTCGCCACCGTCCGCGCCGCGCTCGAACAGCTCGCCACGCTCCTCGGCCCCGCCGACCGCGTCACCCTTGTCGGCTTCGCCCGCGCCCCCCGCCTCCTCGCCGACCGCATTCCCGGCAACCAGGCCGCCTCGCTCGCCAAACTCGCCGCCGACACCCCGCCCGAAGGCGGCACCAATCTCGACGCCGCCCTCCAGCTCGCCTCCGAGCTCGCCGTCGCCCAGTTCGATCCCTCCGCCCAAAACCGCGTCGTCCTCCTCACCGACGGCGCAGCCAATCTCGGCGACGCCGATCCCGCCGCGCTCGCCGCCCGCGTCGTCCAGCTCCGCCAAAAAGGCGTCGCCTTCGACGCCTGCGGCGTAGGCTCCAACGGCCTCGACGACGGCGTGCTCGAATCCCTCACCCGCCAGGGCGACGGCCGCTACCTCCTGCTCGAAAACGCCTCCGAGGCCGGTCCCGCCTTCGCCCGCCAGCTCGCCGGCGCCTTCCGCCCCGCCGCCCAGAACGTAAAGGTCCAGGTGCGCTTCAACGCGTCGCGCGTCCCCCGCTACCGCCTCGTCGGCTTCGAGCAGCATCGCCTCCGCGAGGAGGATTTCCGCAACGACAAGGTCGACGCCGCCGAGCTCGCCGCCGCCGAGGCCGCCGTCGCCCTTTATCAGGTCGAGGTCGACCCACAGGGCTCGGGCGAACTCGGCGAGGTTTTCGTTCGCTTCCGCGAGACCGCCACCGGCCGCATGATCGAGCGCTCCTGGCCCTTGCCCTATGACGCCTCCGCCGCGGCCTTCGACCGCGCCACGCCTTCGCTTCAGCTCGCCGGCGCCTCCGCCCTCCTCGCCGAGAAACTTCAAGGCGGCGACCTAGGAGCCCAAGTCCGCCTCGCCGAGCTCGACCCGATCGCCGCCGCCCTGCGCTCCCGTTTCGCCGACCAGCCACGCGTCGCCGAATTTCTCGACATGCTCGCGCAGGCCCGCCGCCTCGCCCCCGAGTAAACCCGACCTCGCCTGACAAAACCCTGACACTTCGCGGGCTGCCTTTCGCCCCGCCCTGGCCACAGCCTTGCCCTCATCTGCCCACGTCCGAGCCGTATTCATTTTCACCTTACCATGAAAGCCCTCGTTCGCCCCCTCGCTCTCGCGTTTCTCGCGGCCGCCTTCGCCACGACGCGCTTCCTGCCCGCCGCGCCCGTCGACGCCGACTCCGCCAAAATCACCGTCGAGGCCAGCGGGCTCCGTCAGGAGGCCCCGGTTTTCTTCTCCGCCGACGCCGAACAAACCGTCTCGGTCGCGCCCGAGTCCATCGTCGGGGAAACCACGCTGCGCATCCGTGTCGTCCAAGGCCGGCCCGAGACACTCAGCCTCGGCCTCTCGGGTGACGGCGAAATCGTCTCGGTCTCCGGTCCGGAACT
>CBIHRE010000519.1:0-4028 GCA_966212385.1 uncultured Akkermansia sp.
ACCACGCTCGGCGGCGGCGACCTCGCCCATCAAGCCTCCCGCGGCGGCTTTCTCTGGCTCGGCCCGCCCCCGCCGCCCGAGGCCCTCGACTCCGCGCGCAACGCCGGCCTCGCCCTCGCCAGCGAAAGTTTCTCGGAACGTTTCCGTATCCGCCGCGGCGATACCGTCGTCGTCCCCACGCCCGCCGGCCCGCAAAGCCTCCGCGTCGCCGCCCTCTTCGCCGACTACGGAAACGAACGCGGCAGCCTGCTCGTGGACCGCTCGCACACCGTCCGCTGGTTCGGCGACGACCACGCCACCAGCCTCGCCCTCGACCTCGTCCCCGGCGCCTCGCCCGACGCCGTCCGCGCCGAACTCGCCTCCGCCCACCCGGGCCTCTCCATCCTTACCAACTCCGGCCTGCGCGCCGAGGTGCTGCGCGTCTTCCGGCAAACTTTCTCCATCACTTACGCCCTCGAGTTTATCGGCCTCGCCGTCGCCGTCGGCGGCCTCGCCCTCAGCCTCGCCAGCGTGCTCCTCGACCGCCGGGACGAGCTCGCCACCCTGCGCGCGCTGGGATTTCGCCGCTCGGAGATCGCCCGCGCCACCGCGCTCGAAGGCGGCGCTCTCGCCCTATGCGCCACCGCGGCCGGAATAGCCCTCAGCTTCGCCCTCGGCTGGCTGCTCATCCATGTCATCAACAAACAAAGCTTCGGCTGGACCCTCGCTTTCGCCGTCCCCGCCGCCCAACTCGTCGCCCTTGCCACGCTCGTCATCGGCACCGGCGTCCTCGTCAGCTATCTCGTCGGTCGCTGGGCCGCCAAACTCCCCGCCGACCGCGAAGAGTAAACCGTTGGCCGCAAAAAATCGCAGAAGTCGCAAAAGAATGACCTCACGCCTGCTCCGCTCCTTTCCGCTTTTTGCGCTTTCTGTGCTTTTTTGCGGCCATCCTTCCGCCGCCTCCGCAATCGATATCCCGCCGTTCACGCCCGACGGCTTCCGCGTCCCTCAACCCAACCCGACCTTTTCTTTCCCCCGGGACCACGGCTCCCACCCCGACTACAAGATCGAGTGGTGGTATCTCACCGGACACCTCTTCACCGCGAAAACGGCTTCGGCTCCCGCCCGTCGCTTCGGTTTCCAAGCCACCTTCTTTCGCTCCGCCGCCCCGCGCCATGTCGCCGCGCGTCCCGCTTCCGCCACCTTCGGCCACGACCAGCTCTACCTGGCGCACATGGCGTTGATCGATGTCTCCACCGGTCGGTTCCTCCATCAAGAGCGTCTCAACCGCTCCGGCTGGGACGCCGCCGCCTCGACCGATACCCTCGATGTCCGCAACGGCGACTGGTCCCTCCGCCTCGCTCCGGCCTCTCCGTCCGCTTCCGCCGATTCCACCGCGCCGTTCGCCTCCGAAACTCTCGCGCTTACCGGCGGCATCCGCGCCGACGCCCGATTCACCCTCACGCTTACACCCGCCAAGCCCCTCGTCCGCTTCGGCGCCGACGGCTACTCTCGCAAAGGCTCCGCCCCCACCGCCGCGAGCTATTACCTCACGTTCCCGCGCCTGGCCGTCAGCGGCACGCTCGCCTTGGACGGTGTCGCGCCAATCCCCGTCGCCGGCCAAGCCTGGATGGATCACGAATACAGCAGCAGCCAACTCGCCCCCGACCAAGCCGGTTGGGATTGGCTCAGCGCCCAGCTCGACGACGGCCGCGAGCTCATGTTCTACGCCCTCCGCCGCCGCGACGGCTCCGTCGACCCCGCCTCCACCCTCACGTGGATCGATCGCGCAGGCCGGGCCACCACCGCCCCCTACCGTTGGGAACCGCTCACCACCTGGCGCAGCCCGCGCACCGGCGCGGTTTACCCGCAACGCATCCGCCTCACCACCACCGACCCCGCCACCAACTCCCCGTTCACGCTCGTCGTCGAACCCTTCGCCGCCGACCAGGAACTCGGCGGTTCCCTCGGCGGCGTCACCTATTGGGAAGGCGCCTGCCGCCTCCTTGCCGCCGACGCCTCCACCGAACTCGGCTCCGCCTACCTTGAGTTGACCGGCTACGACCGCCCCGTCGACGCCGTCCGCTGACCCCATCTCCCACCCATCTGGTCTCCGTCATCCGCCTTCCGATCACCGTCGCTCTGTCCTCTGTCGCTCTTCCTCTCTCTCCGACCCCGGCTTCCGCCTCTCGCTCCTCCGACTCCGGCTCCTCGCTCCCTGCTCCTAGCTCCCCGCTCTTTCCCCTTGCCCGACCCGCCTCCGGGCCAAGCATCCCGCGTTTCCTTAACCCGTGGTTCCCGCCGACGCCGATCTTCGTATCAAGCTGCCCGTCTTCGAGGGCCCGCTCGACCTGCTCCTGTTTCTCATCCGGAAAAACGAGCTCGATATCTACGACATCCCCATCGCCACGGTCACCAAGCAATACATCCAGGTCCTGCGCTCCATGCAGCAGCTCGACCTCGAGATCGCGGGCGAGTTTTTCGTCATGGCCGCCTCCCTCATGGAGATAAAGAGCCGCATGCTCCTTCCCCGCGGCCAGGCCGCCATCGGCGAAGGCGAGGACGACGACCCGCTCGATCCGCGCTGGGAACTCGTTCACCAGCTCCTCCAATACAAGAAGTTCAAGGAAGCCGCCGCCAAGCTCGACGAACTCGCCTCCTTCCAGCGCGACATGCTCGCGCGCCATGTCGTCGAAGTCGTCGCCACCGAGAACGAACGCCCGCTCAAGCCCGTCGACCGCATCGAGCTCTGGAACTCCTTCAACCTCGTCCTCCGCCGCCTCTCCGAAAAACTCGTCGTCGGCGAAATCAAGGGCGAGGAGGTCACCGTCTCCGACAAAATGGAAGAGCTCCTCAAGCTCATCGAGACGCGGAAAAACTTCCTCTTCACCGAGCTCTTCGAGGGCAAGCAGGTCACCGTCCGCCTCCTCGTCGCCACCTTCATCGCCGTCCTCGAGCTCACGCGTCTCAAAAAACTCCGCGTCCGCCAGGCCGAGGCCTTCGCCGACATCTACGTCGACGCCGTGGAAAACACCGTCAACGCCGACGGCACCCTTGCCGAGGGCCAGCTCAACTTCGCCCCCGAGGCCCCCGAACAGCGTCTCTCCGCCGGCGTCACGCCCGCCGCGAGCACCGTCGCCCCCGCCCTCGCTGACGACGACCACACCACCCCCGCCGCCCCCGAGCAACCGCCGCTCGTCCTTACCTCCAGCGGCTACGCGACCATTCCGGAAGTCCTCTCCGCGTCCGCCCCCGTCTCCGCCGAGCCACCGTCACCCGAACCGACGGCCGAACCCGCGGCCGAAGCGGTGCCCGCCCCCGGATCGGCGGATATCGCCACGGCGACCGCCCTCGCGGCTCTCCCCGAAAAGGTCGCAGCCCCCGACGCGGCCGCCTCCGAAGGAAGTGCCCCCGCAAATCTCCTTCCTCCCCCCGCACCCCCGCCCGCCGCACCCGCGGCCGACGGTCTCGACGCGCCAGGCGCCGACGAAATATCCGCCTCCTCGACCGCGTTCACGGCCTCCGAAAAAGCCTCCCCCGATGATGAGCGGAACGATGAGCGGTTTTCCTCCGAAAAGCCGCTTGATACCGAGCCCCCCCGGGACACGTTGACCTCGTGAGCAAGCGCGCCCGCAAACCTTCCGCTTCATCCGCCTCCATCGCCCAGCCCGCCCAGAAGGCGAAAGCGCCCAAGGGCAAAGCCGGCCTCCTCGGTATCGGCCTCGACAACGACGACGGCCACAAGCGGATCACCACCGGCGAGAAATTCGTCCTCGTCGGCGGCTCCGCCGAGACCCACGAACGCATGGCCGAGACCACCATCAAAACCTTCGAGGAATTGAAGCGTCGCGATAAACACCTCGAAACCGTGGACCCGCGCGAGCTCGCCGAAATCATCCATAAATCCACGCCTCGTTAAAACCGCCGCCGCACGGTCGCGCTCCCCGCGCCTTTTGGCCATCCCCCGGCATTCCGCGATTCCCGCTCGACCTTCCGCGCCAAGCTCTTCCCTTTAGACCCTTCTACCCTTCCCACACATGAGCGACATC
>CBIHRE010000520.1:0-4025 GCA_966212385.1 uncultured Akkermansia sp.
CTAAAGAAGTCGGCGTCGAGGGAGACGATGCGCTTGGCCTTGGCGAAGCGGTAGAGAGGCTTCACGTCGCGACCGAAGGCGGCGCGGGCGGCGGCGGCGGGCGGCTCGTCGACCACGGCGTCATACTCGGCCCAGAGAGCCTCGGGGAGCTCGCGCTTGAGCTTGGCGACAAGGCGCTCGCGGGTGGGCGAGCCGGAAGACTCGGCGAGGAAAACCAAGCCGGCGCCACGAGAGGCCTTGGCCTCGGTGCCGATGGCGGCGAGCAGGTCCTGGATCTGCGCGGCGCTGGCGGCGGAGCCCTTGATCGTGGAAGTGGTGGAGCGATCCGGATCGTAAAGATCGAGAACCGAGGCTTGGGCGAAGGCGTTGGTGGCTCCGCCGTAGGGGGCGTAGGACGGGTTGCCCTCGATCTTGGTCGGACGGCCTTGATGCGTCTCGGCGAGGACCGGCACCGCGTTGCGACGGAGCGGGAAGGCCGAGGCGTAATAGAGCGGGAGGCCGGGGATGATGTTCTCGACGGACTTGCCGTAGGCGAGAATGGGCTGCTCGGGGCGGCGGCAACCGGCGGCCAGACCCACGCCACCAAGGGCGAAGGAGGCGGCCATGAGCTTGAAGAAGCGGCGGCGATCGACGCCGTTCAAGTTGTCGGCGCCTTCGGGGAACTCGCGAGCCATCTGCTCTTGAACGCCGGGAGTGGCGGCGAGTTCGTCTAGGCTGCGCCAGTAACGGGGGCCGGTGAGGGCGCCTTCGGCGTTCTGTTGGGGCGCGGAGTGGTCAAATTTGCGTTTCATCTGCGTCGTGTCGGTCGATCAGCGGATCAGCGGTGGCAGCCGGAGCAGCTCTGGGGAGGTTGGACGTTCCAGTCGTGGACGAACTTCTTGCCTTGCTCGATCTGGCCCTCGGCGCCGCCGGGGTGCTTCCAATCGAGATTGGTCACGAGCTTCGGATCGCGGAGCGCCTTCTCGGGCTGGCGATGGCAATCGAGGCACCAGCTCATCGAGAGAGGCTGGGCGTGCTTCACGACCTCCATCTCGTTGATCTTGCCGTGGCACTCCACGCAGGAGACGCCGCGGGCGACGTGGACGGAGTGGTTGAAATAGACGTAGTCGGGCGTCTCGTGGACATTGACCCACTTGACCGGGTTGCCCGAGGCATAGCTCTCACGAACAGGCGCGAGGAGCGGGCTGTCCTGCTTGATGATGCTATGGCAGTTCATGCAGGTCTGCGCGGTCGGGATGTTGGAGTGGCCCGACTTCTCGACGTTGCTATGGCAGTAGCGGCAATCGAGGCCGAGCTGCCCGGCGTGCAGGGCGTGGCTGAAAGGCACCGGCTGCTGCGGCGCGTAGCCCACGCGGGTGTATTTCGGCGTGGCGTAGTAGTTGACGCCGGCGAGGACGATGCCGGCGGTGATCCCGATAAAAATCAGGATCTGCAGCGGCAGCTTGTTGGCCGACTTGGGAAACAGGTTGGACATAGGCCGGAAAGGGATGCGGCTCCGAACGCGAAAAGCGCGGGGACCGGGGGTTAGAGGGAATCAGCCGAACGGGCCACCGACCGGGTGTCCGCTTGGATGGTGAAAGGGCGCTCCGAAGACGAAGCGGAACCATCGGAAGTCGTTGAAGAGGAGCCGGGCGCCGATTTCGCGGCCAAGCGGGCGCCGCCGAAAAGGCCGAGGCCAGCCAGGCCGGCGAGCACCTTGGCCACGAAGCTCTTTCGCGTATGAATGTTACTCACGGTTTGGTCGGATTTGGTTAAAGTCGCCGCGCACCTCAGTGGTCGGTCATTCCAAAGTAAAACAAAAACTCCACCGAGTGATACGAGGTAAAGGACGATAGAAGTTGGACAAAAAATGAGCGGGTCTCGCGCTTATCCAAAGTTCACGGCGAGCTTATGCCCGACGAGTGCCGGCGACGAGGTCGGCGGCCTTGGCGCCCATGGCGCCGCCGATCGCTTCACGGCGCGTCAGATTGTCGCGGATAACATTCACCAGCGCACTGCCCACCACCACGCCGTCCGCGTGGCGCGCCACCTCGGAAACGTGCTCGCGCTTCCCGATGCCGAAGCCGACCACAACGGGCAGGGTCGTGTGCTTTTTGATCTCGGAAACAGCCTCGGGGATGCCGCCCGCCACCGCGTCGCGGACACCGGTGACACCTTCGCGTGAGACGTAGTAGATGAAGCCCGTCGCGGCGGCCGCGATCTTCGGCAGGCGCTCCGCCGGCGTGGTCGGCGCGACGATGAACACCGATTTCAATCCCTCGCGCGCACAGGCCGAGGCCACGTCCGCCGACTCCTCGGGGGGCAGATCCAGCACGAGCATGCCGTCCAAGCCGGCGGCCTTGGCGTCGCGCACGTAGGCGTCGGTGCCGTTCGAGAACACGAGATTGTAATACGTGTAGAACACGAAGGGCGTCTCGGGAAACTCCACGCGCAGGGTGCGGACGAGCTCGTTGACCTTGGCCATCGTCATGCCGCCTTCGAGCGCCCGCTGGGCCGCGAGCTGGTTGGTCAACCCGTCCGCGAGCGGATCCGAAAAAGGCACGCCGAGCTCGAGGATGTCCACGCCGTTGCGCAGCAGCGCGCGGCAGGCCTCCAGCGAGGTGGCGAAATCGGGATCGCCGGCGCAAAGGTAGGCGACGAAGGCGGCGCGATTCTCAGAGCGGGCGCGGGCGAAGGCTTGGGCGATGCGATCCATGATGCGGGGCGACGGTCGGGTTCGGATTCGGGTTCGGGTGACGGGCTAAACCGCGCATCGACACGCAAAGCCCCGCCGCAGGCAACGGGTTTTTCCAAGCCGTTTCCGTCGCGCCCAAAAGCTCGCCACCCGCGGCGCCGCCCGCCTTCGTTCCCGCCAGCATGCTCGCCTGCCGCTCGCTCGACGTCCTGCCCCGCCCCGGCGCCGCCCCGCTCGTCCGCTCCGCCGACGCCGATTTCGGCCCCGGCAGGCTCCATGCCCTCATCGGCCCCTCGGGCTGCGGCAAGACCACCCTGCTCAAGGGCCTGCTCGGCATCCTCCCCACGCGAGTGGAAATCCTGCTGCGCGGCGCCCCCGTCTCCGACCGCGACGCGCTGCTGCGCGAGGTCGCCTTCGCCCCGCAGTTCAGCATCGCCCACGGCAAGCTCAGCGTGGCGGAGGCGCTCTCGTCCGCGCTCCGTTTGTATCGAAAAAATCACGACGCCGCCTCCGTCGCCGCCCGCCTCCCCGTGCTTCTCGGGCTGGTCGGCCTCGCCGAGCGCGCCGACACGCTCGTGGAAAAACTCTCCGGCGGACAGCTCCGGCGCCTCGGCCTCGCCCTCGAGCTCGCCACCGAGCCCGCCTGCCTGCTCTGCGACGAGGTCACGAGCGGCCTCGATCCGCGCAGCGAGGACCAGATCCTTTCCGTCCTGCGCCGCCTCGTGGCCGAGCAGGACCGCACCGTCCTCTGCGTCATCCACAACCTCGCCAAACTGCACCAATTCGACCTGGTGACCGTCGTCTACGAGGGCGCCGTCGTGTTCCAAGGCACCCTGCCCGCCCTGCTCGCGCATTTCGGGATCGCCGACGCCCTTACGCTCTACGACCGGCTCGCCAAACACCCCGTCGAGGAATGGCTCGCCCGCCGGCCGGCGCGAATCGTCGCGGCAGAAAACACGCCCGCCGCCACGGCGATAGCGGCCCCCGCCTACCCCGCCCCGCATCCGGTCCCCCGCCCCGGCCTTTTTTCGCAGGTTCTCACGCTCCTCGCCCGACGCTGGCGGCTCTTCACCCGCGACCGCGGCACGCTCGCGCTGACCGCCGCGATCACCTTCGGCTTTCCCTGCCTCGTCGTGATTTTCGCCCTCGGCGGACTTCCTCAACTGCGCGGCCTCGAACTCCAGCCCACCGGCGGGATCCTTGAGTCGTTGCAAGCCCGCGCCGAGTTTCGCCGCGACGCGGCCGACACCGCCACGCTCGTCTCCGGCCTCATCCTTTTCCAAGTCATCCTCGTTTGCCTCATGGGCAGCAACAACGGCGCCCGCGAGATCGCCGCCGAACGCGCCCTCTA
>CBIHRE010000521.1:0-4017 GCA_966212385.1 uncultured Akkermansia sp.
TGGCCGGCGCCCGTCTCGGCGATGATGCGCGGCTTGCCCATGCGTTTCGCGAGCAAGACCTGGCCGATGGCGTTGTTGATCTTGTGCGCGCCGGTGTGGAGCAGGTCCTCGCGCTTGAAGTAGATCTTCGCGCCGCCGCAGTGCTGCGTCAGACGCTCCGCGAAGTAGAGCTCCGTCGGACGACCGGCGAATTCCTTCAGGTGGCGCGCGAGTTCGTCGAGATAGGCGGGGTCATGGCGGGCGGTCTCATAGACTTCGCCGATCTCCTTGAGCGCGGTCATGAGCGTCTCGGGCACGTAGCAGCCGCCGAAAGCGCCGAAACGGCCGGTCGCGTCGGGCAAGGACTCGGGCGGCACTGGCACGGCGGCGGAAGCGGGGGCGGAGGCGGCGGAGCTCATGGGAAAAGAAAAAGGGAGAGAACCGTCGGTTCTCTCCCTCGCTCTGGCAAATGGGATTTTGAACAGGCGCTTGCTCCCGTTGGAGGGCGGGCCGCCGTGCCCGCCGGGCTCGAAATTCCAAACGGCGCGGACGACGCCGCGTCCTCCAGAACAGCTCAGTGCTTAAAGTGGCGGATGCCGGTGAACACCATCGCCATGCCGCGCGCATCGGCGGCGGCGATGACTTCGTCGTCGCGCACCGAGCCGCCGGGCTGGATGGCCGCGGTGGCGCCGGCTTCGGCGGCGGCGATGAGGCCGTCGGCGAAGGGGAAGAGCGCCTCGGACACCACGACCGAGCCCTTGAGGTCGAGCTTGGCCTCGCCGGCCTTCCAGACCGCGATGCGCGAGCTGTCCACGCGCGCCATCTGGCCGGCGCCGACGCCGAGCGTCTGCTCGCCGCGGCAGTAGACGATGGCGTTCGACTTCACGTGTTTGCAGACGCGCCAGCCGAACATCATCGTCGCCCACTCCTCGGGCGTGGGCTGACGCTTGGTCACCACCTTGAAGTCGGCGGGGTTGCCGAGGATCTTGTTGCGGTCCTGCACGAGCACGCCGCCGACGACGGAGCGAACGTCGAGCAACGAATCCGCGCCGACGCCTTCCTTGGCGATCATGAGACGAAGGTTCTTTTTCTTCGCGAAAATCGCGAGCGCCTCGTCGCTGAAACGCGGGGCGATGATCACCTCGGTGAATATCTCCGCGATCGTCTTGGCGAGACCGGCCTCGAGCGTGCGATTGACGATGATGATGCCGCCGAAGGGCGCCTGACGATCCGTGGCGAAAGCCTTTTCCCAAGCGGCCTCGAGCGTGTCGGCCGAGGCGACGCCGCAGGGGTTCGTGTGCTTCAGGATGCAGACCGTGGGCTTCTCAAACTCGCCGATCAGGTAGGTCGCGGAGGTGATATCGAGAATGTTGTTATACGAGAGCTCCTTACCCTGGAGCTGCGAGAAATGGTCGTGGAAGGAACCGTAGAGCGCGGCCTTCTGGTGCGGATTCTCGCCGTAGCGAAGGCTCTGCGCCTTGGGCAACGAGAGCGCGAACTGCTTCGGGTAACCGCTCAGCGCGTCGAGATCGGGCTCGTCGGCCTGGGTCTCGAGGTAACGCGCGATCGCGGCGTCATAGCTGGCGGTGCGCTGGAAGACCTTCAGCGCGAGCTTGCGACGGAGCGCGGGCAACTTTGCCGGCTCGGCGTAGGCGGCGAGGACGTTGTTGTAGTCGTCCGGATCGCACACGACGGCGACGGCGTCGTGGTTCTTCGCCGCGCTGCGCAGCATGGAGGGGCCGCCGATGTCGATGTTCTCGATGGCCTCCTCGAAATGGACGTCCTTCTTCGCGACGGTCTGCTCGAAAGGGTAAAGATTCACGACCACGAGGTCGATGAGACCGATGCCGTGCTCCTTGGCGGCGGCCAGGTGGTCGGCCTTGTCGCGACGGCAAAGCAGGCCGCCGTGGATCTTCGGGTGGAGGGTCTTCACGCGACCCTCCATCATCTCGGGGAAGCCGGTATGCTGGCTCACCTCGGTGACGGGCAGGCCCTTCTCGGCGAGAAGCTTCGCGGTGCCGCCGGTGGAGAGCAGCGTGAAGCCATGCGTTTTGACCAGGGCGGTCGCGAATTCGACGAGACCGCGTTTGTCGCTCACCGAGAGCAGAGCCAGCTTTTGCATAGATGAAACGGCAAGGTGTGCGGCTCGCCCTACGTAGGGGCAAGCCGCTTTTCCGCCGCGTCATCCCGCCTGGGCGGCTAGAGAAATATCCAGCCGGAAATCAGCAGGATCGGCAGCAAGACCGGCAGCGAGAAGCCGAGTATGTAACCGAAAAAACTTGGCGTCTTCACCCCTGCGGCGTCGGCGATGGCCTTCACCATGAAATTGGGGCCGTTGCCGATGTAGGTCATCGCGCCGAAAAACACCGCGCCCAGGCTGACCGCGATCACGAGCTCGGGCGCGACGGCCAGCAAGGCGCGCGTGCTCTCCATCTGCGGCGCGGTATCGGCCGGGAAGAGTTCCGGCTTTTTCTCGCGCGCCGAAACCTGCGCCAACTCGAAGAAGGTCGCGTAGGTCGGGGCGTTGTCGAGGACCGCGGAAAGCGAGCCCGAAGCCGTGTAGTATTGCATCGGTTTCTCGACGCCGAACTCGCGCCCGTGTTCGGCGATGTAGCCGAGCGCCGGCATCATCGTGAGGAATATCCCGACGAACAGAAACCCGACCTCCTTGATCGGTCCGAAACCGAAGGCGTTCGCCTCGTGGACCGGCTTCGGCGTCAGCTTGTAGCTGGCGATCGCCGCGCCGATCATCACCGCCTCGCGCAGGAAGGGAATCGTGCCGGGGACGAACACCGCGCCGACCACGACCGCGAGGAAGAACAGGTTCGACTTGCCCTCGATTTTGAAGGTGTCGGGCGCCTCGATCTCGGCCTGCACGATCGGAGCGGATTTGCGGAAGGACCGCAGATCGTAGAAGAAAAACACCAGCAGCAGCGCGCCGATCACCGAGGCCCACTCGAGGAGCACATGTTCGAAGAGCCAGAAGAACGGCACCCCGCGCCGGTAACCGAGAAAGAGCGGCGGATCGCCGATCGGCGTGAGCGCCCCGCCGCAGTTGGAGACGACGAAAATGAAAAACACCACGTGGTAGGCGCTGATGCGGACCTTGTTCATCCGGATCCAGGGCCGGATCAGCACCATCGAGGCGCCTGTCGTGCCGATGAGATTCGCCACCACCGCGCCGATGGCGAGAAAGGCCACGTTCTCCGCGGGCGTCGCCTCGCCCTTCACTCGCAGGTGGATGCCGCCCGCCACCACGAACAGCGAACCGATGAGCGAGATGAACGAGACATACTCCATCGCCGTATGCGCGACGACATGTCCGCCGGAGGGGATTTTGAGCACGAAATAAGCCGCAACGAGCAACCCGAGCCCGATCGAGACGTGGGCGTAGTATCTTTCCCAGAGATGTTTCACCGCGTGCGGCGTGAGCGGCATGACCGCGATCAGCAGCAGTTGCAGCGCGAAGGGGATGATCAGCCAGGCGGGTATGGCGCCGGGCCCGGCCGCGGCGAGCGGAAGGAAGGTGGACATGCGAACGCCAATGCAGGGCACATGCCGGAGCGGCCGCAAGTTCGTCGACCGCCCAGCGCAAACGATGCGCTTAAAGCAGCAGGAAACACGCGGCCATCACCAAGGTCGGGGGCAAGGCGCCGAGCAGCAGGCCCAGCGGCGAAAAACCTTCCGGTAAATAGCGCTGCAAAATCGACAGGCCGGCCGGATTGGGCGCGTTCGCGATGACCGTCAGTCCGCCGCCCGTGACCGCGCCGGCCACGACCGCATATTTCGCCGCGTCGGAAAATCCGGGCACCAGCGTCGCGAGATAAGTGATGGCGGCGTTGTCGTTAAAAGCGGTCAGCACGGTCGAGCCCCAGAAAAGCGCGGTCGGCCCCAGGCTCTTCAACACCGGCTCGATCCACCACCCCTGCAGGCCGCCGTGGATCACCAGCCCGGCGAGGAAAAAGCCGACGAGCACCGGCCCGCGCAGGTCGAGCCTGGTCTGGTGGTGCGCCGTCGCCTGCATGAAGGCCACGAAGA
>CBIHRE010000522.1:0-4007 GCA_966212385.1 uncultured Akkermansia sp.
ATTTGGGCATCAGGTTCTTCATGTCGGGAAATTTCATTCAGCCGCCGGGACGCGGGCGCTCCACCAACCGGGCTCGCGTTTTCGCTCCGCCTCCCACCGGCGGCTCCTCGCGCCGATGATCGCCGCGCGACCGAGGTAACCCTCCACGCGGCGCGGATCCTCGCGACTAACCACAGGCACGCGCCCGACGTCGCGCGCATGCATGCGCGCGAGCACCACATCGAGCGTCTCGTCCGGAAAGGCCGTCACGACCGATTTTGTCCCGATCTCGATCACGCCGCGCGCGAAATCCCCGCGCTCCACCGCCGCCAACACGTCGCGCCGGGTCACGATGCCCGACAAGTTGCCGGCCTCGTCAACGATCACCCAGGCCGAATGGCGCGCGTGCTCCGAAACCGGCTCCGCGATGCGCGCGGCCAGCTCGCGCACCGTCAGGTGCTGCTCGACGCACGGAGACGGCACGCTCATGGCATCCCGCACCGAGATGTGCTCGAACGCATCCGTGGCCAGCCCGCCCGGCACGCGCACGCCGCCGTTCTCCACCGGACCGCTCATCAGGGAATGCCGTGCGATGGCATGCGCCGTCAGCACCGCCGGCACCGCCGCCGCCAGCAAGGGAGCGAACATTCCCGGTGCGCCCGTCATTTCCATCCCCAGCGCCACGGTAGCGAACAGCGCCCGCGAACCACCGGCAAAAAACGCCACCATCCCCGCCAGCGCGGCCGCCCCCGGCGAAGGCGCCCACGCTAGACCGCCCAGCCCCGCCAGATGCACCGCCGCCGCTCCCGCCGCTCCGCCGATCACCAGCATTGGGGCCAGCGTGCCGCCGGAGGTGCCGCTCCCGAGAGCCAGCGTCCACGCCGCCAGCTTTCCCAAGCAAAGCGCCGCCGCTGCGCCGAGAGCCATCTTTCCGGCGAGGAGCGCATCGATCTCGTCGTAACCCGGACCGGTCACCACGGGCAAAAAACACGCGATCGCGCCCACGCAAAGTCCGCCCAGCGCCGGACGCAGCAACCACGGTCCCGGGCAACGCTCGAAGATCCGCTCCAGCGCGTGCACCACCCTCGCGACACCCGTCGCCGCCGCCCCGCCGGCGACGCCCAGCAAAACGAAAAACGCCAGCGCATGAACGCCCGTCGCGCCCGCCGACGGCGCCTCGAATTCAGGGGCCCCGTGCCCCATCGCGAAACGCACCGCCTCCGCGATCACCGCCGCCAAGGCGACCGGCAGCGCCGAACGCGGCCGAAATTCAAAAAGCAGCAGCTCGATCGCCAGCAAGGTCGCCGCGAGCGGGGTCCCGAACACCGCCGTCATCCCCGCCGCCGCGCCGGCCGCGAGCAGCGTCTTCCGTTCGCCCGCCGTCGAGGGCAGGGCCTGCCCGAGCAGCGAACCCACGCTCCCGCCAAGCGCGATCACCGGCCCCTCGGCGCCGAAAGGTCCGCCCGATCCGATCGCCAGCGCCGAGGAAAGCGGCTTCAGAAACGCCGTCTTCGGCGCCACACGGCTCCGATTCGCCAGCACCTGCTGCATCACCTCGGGTATCCCGTGGCCGAGCACCGCGCGCGTCCCGAACCGCGCGATCAGCCCGACGCCCAAGCCGCCCAGGGCCGGGCCGAGCAAGGTCCACAACCGGGAGTGCCCGCGCGCCGCCGCGAACGCTTCGCCCACCGCCCCGATCAGCCCGAGCAAGCCACGCGCCGCCGCCGTCGCGACCAACGCCAGAACAACCGCGAGCAGGCAAAGCCGCCACGACACCGCGGCTTCCACGCGCTCCGCCTCCGATTGAAATTTTCCGACGCTCACGCCTGCGCCCGCTCCGTGTCCGCCGCCTCCAGCACCCGCGCCAGCGCGGCCTGCAAATCCGGCCCCACGCGCGACAACTCCCCGCGATTCGCCGCCGAGATCGCGGCCAGCCGGCGCAAACCCGCCGCCGTCAGCCGAACCACCACGCTGCGCCCATCGTCGGGCGACGCCTCGCGCCGCAAAAGCTTCTCCTTTTCCAACCGGTCCACGAGGCCGACCACGCTATGGTGTCGCAGCTGAAGCCGCTCCGCGAGCTCACCGATCGTCGCCTGTTCCGCTCCCGGCATCCCTTGCACCGCCAACAACACCTGATGCTGCTGCGGGGTCAGCCCCTGCGCCGCGGCCATCTCCTCGCTGAAGCGCAGAAAACGGCGCAGCGCGTAGCGAAACGCCGCCAGCCGCTCGTAATCGGCTTTCGACACCGGCTTCTCGGACACCGCGCTCAAGGAGGACATTTTTATATCGCTTCACGATATTTATCACTTACGCCAGCGAGAAATAAGGGCGGTGTTTACGGCCTCCCCCCATCTTGGATGTTTTCACCGCCCCGACGCGTCGGTATGCCGATGCCGCGTTCCGTCTCTCGTGAAACCCTTCTCTGCCAAAGCCGCCTCCGTCGCGCCACCCTCCTGCGTTCTTCCGATCAAGGCGGTGCCCAATGCGCCGCGCGGCGAGATCTGCGGCTGGCTCGGCGACGCGCTCAAGGTCAAGGTTCACGCCCCGCCAGTCGAGGGACGCGCAAACGAGACGCTCTGCGAGTTCCTCGCCGACGAGCTGGATCTCCCGCGACGCGCGGTGACGGTGCAACATGGCGACACCTCGCGGCAAAAGCTTGTCCGCATCGAAGGCCTGACGCTCGCCGAAGTTCGACTCCGTCTCGGCGTGTGAGCCGTGTCGGCAGACGATCGACGCGTCGCCGCCGCCGCCTCGGCCAAGCCTGCGATTCAAACCGTCAGGCGCTTCTGGATTTGTTTCGCGACGCTTGTGCGAAGAGCTTCGCCGCACCATGCCCCGCCCCTCCATCCCCGTTTCCCCGTTCCTCCGATTCCTGCGTCTGGTCTGCGCCTTGGGCGGCGCCGTTCTCGCCGCCCGTGCGGCCGACCACGACGTTCGCACCCATGGCGCCAAGGGCGACGGCAAGACCCTTGACACCGCCGCCATCCAGCGCGCCATCGACGCAGCCGCGGCCGAGGGCGGCGGCGTGGTGATCCTTCCCGCCGGCGACTATCTCTCCTTTTCCATCCGGCTCCGCAGCCACGTGGGCCTTCGCCTCGAGCACGGGGCCATCCTTCGCGCCGCCACGCCGGGCAAGCACGCCGGCGCCTACGACGCCCCCGAGGACAACCCCTGGGACATGTATCAGGATTTCGGGCACAGCCACTGGCGCAACAGCCTCATCTGGGGAGAAAACGTGGAGCATGTCTCCATCACCGGCCCCGGTCGCATCCAGGGCGACGGCCTCACCCGCCGCGGCCCCGGCCCGCGCCGGCCCGAACGTCCCGGAGACACGCCCACCACGCTCAAGGACGCCGCCGACGCCTCGCGCGCAGTCGACCCCGAGGGCAAGGGCGTGAAGAAAAGCGCCGACGAATTCGAGAGCATGATCGGCGAGGGCAACAAGGCCATCGCCCTCAAGCTCTCGCGCCACGTCATCCTCCGCGATTTCACCATCGTCAACGGCGGCCACTTCGCCCTCCTCGCCACCGGCGTCGACAACCTCCTGATCGACAACGTCACCGTCGACACCTTGCGCGACGGCTTCGACATCGACGCCTGCCGCCACGTCCGCGTCGCCAACTGCGCCATCAACACGCCCAACGACGACGCCATCGTCCTGAAAAGCTCCTACGGCCTCGGCTTCGCCCGGCCCACCGAAAACGTCGTGATCACCAATTGCCAGGTGAGCGGCTTCGACCCCGGCACCCTCCTCGACGGCACGCGCGGCCGCACCCAGCAGCTCGCGCCCGACCGTGATCGCGTCGCCGGCCGCATCAAGTTCGGCACCGAGTCGAACGGCGGCTTCCGGCAGATCACGATCTCCAATTGCACCTTCGAACGCAGCCGCGGCCTCGCCTTGGAAACGGTCGACGGCGGGCCGATGGAGGACATCAACATCTCCAACCTCGTGATGCGCGAGATCACCACCGCGCCCCTCTTCCTGCGCATCGGCCTGCGTCTGCGCGGCCCGGAAGGCGCGAAGGTCA
>CBIHRE010000523.1:0-4006 GCA_966212385.1 uncultured Akkermansia sp.
CGCCCGCGCGAGACCGCCGTCTCCACCGACTATTTCGCCCGCCTCAAGGTCAAGGCCGCCTCCCTCGACGCGCCCGTCAACTCCCTCTCCGGCGGCAATCAGCAGAAGGTCGTGATCGCCAAGTGGCTCGCCCGCGGCGGCCGCCTCCTCATCGTCGACGAGCCCACCCGCGGCGTCGACGTCGGCGCCAAGGCCGCCATCCACGAGCTCATCGACGAGCTCGCCCGCCAGGGCCTGGCCGTCATCCTCATCTCGTCCGAGTTGCCCGAGGTCATCAACCTTTCCACCCGCATCCTCGTCATGCGCGAGGGTCGCATCGCCGGAGAGCTTTCCCGCAACGAAGCCACGCAAGACGCCGTCCTCCGCCTCATGACCGGCGTCGCCAAGGCCGCCTGAGCCAAAGGGCGAACGGGCCGACCGCGCCAAAGATTGCCTCGGCGCGACCGGCCTCGCTCGATCAGCGTCCCGATTTTCCCATGCGTCTTCTCCGCCTCCTCGCCCTCGCCTCCGCCCTCGTGGCCTCCGCCGCCTCGGCCCTAGCCGCCGCGCCCGCGGGCTTCCTCTTCGTCACCTTCAAGGGCGAGCAGTCGCCGCTCACCGAGCAAATCTACTTCGCGCTCAGCCCCGACGGACGCAACTGGACCGCGCTCAACAACGCCGAGCCCGTGCTCGTCAGCAAAATCGGCGAAAAAGGCGTGCGCGACCCCTACCTCGTCCGCGCCCACGACAACAAAAAGTTCTACCTCATCGCCACCGATCTCTCGATCAACCTGAACCGCGACTGGCGCCGCGCCGCCCAGCAAGGCAGCCGCTCCATCGTCGTCTGGGAATCGGCCGATCTCGTGAAGTGGTCCGAGCCCCGCCTCGTCCGCGTCGCCGCCGACGACGCCGGCTGCACCTGGGCTCCCGAGGCCGTCTACGACGAGGAAAACAAGGACTACCTCGTCTTCTGGGCCTCCACCAACAAGAGCGACAACTACGCCAAGTTCCGCATCTGGGCCGCCCGCACCAAGGACTTCAAAACCTTCGGCGCCCCCTTCGTCTACATCGAGAAACCCCATGCCGTCATCGACACCACCATCGTCCACGACGGCTCCAGCTACTACCGCTTCACCAAGGACGAGCAGCGCAAATCCATCTTCCTCGAGACCAGCCCCAAACTCGTCGGCGACTGGAAAACCGTCGAGGGCTTCTCCCTCGCCGGCCTGCGCGGTTACGAAGGCCCCGAATGCTACCTGGTCGAGCCCGCCGCCCAAGGCCGCCCGCCGGTCTGGAGCCTCATCCTCGACAACTACGGCAAGGGCGCCGGCTACAAGCCCTTCGTCACCCACGATCTCGCCGGCGGCAAATTCGAGCCCGCCCAAGGTTTCACCTTCCCCTATAAATTCCGCCACGGCTCCGTCATGCCCCTGAGCGCCCGGGAACTCGCGCGCCTCCAGGGAAAGCCGACCGATGAGCGCGAGGTTCCGGTCGGCACCCGACGCTCGGCTTTACGCTAAAGATTCCCCGCGCGTAACGAAAGCTGGTTGCGGCCGTCCGGCCTTCCAACAACTCCGCCATGCGCTTCCCCGCCCCCCTCCGCACCGCCCTCGCCTTCGCCTGCGCCCTGCCTTTCGCCGCCTCCGCGCAACAAAGCGCCGAAGCCTCCGCGCCCGCCACGCCCCCCGAAGCCGCAAAGGAGATCCGCCTCGCCCCCTCCGCCCAGTCCCGCGTCTGGGACGGTTGGGGCGTCTCCCTCGCCTGGTGGGGCAAGGTCTACGGCGACCGCGACGATCTCGCCGACGCCGTGTTCTCCACCCGCACCACCCAAGTCGCCGGAACCGAAGTCCCCGGCCTCGGCCTCAACATCGCCCGCTACAACGCCGGCGCCTGCTCGTGGAACGAGATAGACGGCCGCAAGATGGTCGTCTCCAAGACCATTCTGCCCTTCCGCCAGATCGACAGCTTCTGGCTCGATCCCCGCGACCCCGACCCCGCGTCCTCCAGCTGGAATTGGAACGTCGACGCCAATCAGCGCGCCATGCTCCTGAAGGCCCGCGACCGGGGCGCCAACCGCTTCGAGCTCTTTTCCAACTCCCCGCCTTGGTGGATGTGCGCCAACGACAACCCCTCCGGCGCCGCCGACAAACACGCGGAAAACCTCCGCCCCGACCAGCGCGAGGCCTTTGCCCACTACCTCGCCGCCATCGCCCGCCGCGCGAAGGATCACTGGGGCCTGAGCTTCACCACCATCGAGGCCTTCAACGAGCCCATCTCCGGCTACTGGACCCAAAACGGCAAACAAGAGGGCTCCTACTTCTCCTCCACATACCAGGCCTCCTTCCTGCCCGTCCTCCGCGCCGCCCTCGACAAACAAGGCCTCGCCGACACGCCCATCTCCGCCTCCGACGAGACCAGCTACACCCAAGGCCTCAAAACCTGGAAGGCCTACGACACCGCCGCCAAGTCCCTCGTCGGTCAGGTCAACGTCCATGGCTACGAAGGCACCAAGGGCCCCCGTCGCGAGCTTCACGAGGCCGTCGTCGTCCAGGACAAGAAGCCCCTCTGGAACACCGAATACGGCGACAAGCAGGGCGACGGACTCCTGATGGCCCGCTGCATCCACCTCGATTTCCACGATCTCCGCCCCACCGCCTGGTCCTACTGGCAGGCCGTCGACGGCGGCATCAACGGCATCGGCGGCAGCGGCTGGGGTCTCTTCGACGCCAACATGCTCGAGGCCACCAAGCTCAAGGTTAACCCCAAGTTCTTCGTCCTCGCCCAATACAGCCGCCACATCCGCCCCGGCATGAAGATCCTCGAGAGCGGCGACGCCTCGACCATCGTCGCCTACTCCGCCGCCGAAAAGAGCCTCGCCCTCGTCGTCTTCAACGACGGCCCCGCGCGCCCCGCCACCTTCGATCTCTCCGCCTTCCAGGTCCCCGACCAACTCGTCGCGTCCTGGCTCACCGCGCCCAAGGCCGAGGCCCGCTACGCGCCCCAACCCAAGCTGCCGCTCGCCGAGCGCCGCTTCTCCACCACCCTCGCCGCCGACTCCGTGCAAAGCTTCGAGCTGCGCGACGTGGTCCTGAAATAGCGCAGGCCCCGGGCTGCATCCGCTCTCGGTTTTCCAGGCCCGAGCACTCCACGAGTGCTCGGGCCTTCTGTTTTTTTCTATTCTCCCCGCCTTCCCGGCGCGTTTCGCATACCGACCGCCACGGCGATACGCCCCCGCCGGACGCCGCCCTTGACTCCCCCGGAGCCCGCTCGCTAGGTCTTACCCTTTTCTCGAAACACAAACCCACTCGAAACCCGCTCCACTCATGCCCTCCGCCAACGACATCCGCAAAGGCCAAGTGATCAAGTTCAACGGCGAGGCCCACCTCGTCATGGAGACCATGCACCGCACCCCGGGCAACCTCCGCGCCTTCGTGCAGATGAAGATGCGCAACCTCCGCTACGGCAAGTCGCTCGACCAACGCTTCAACTCGACCGACACCGTCGAGGTCCTCCCCACCGAGCACAAGACCCTCGAGTTCTCCTACGCCGACCGCGACAGCTTCTCGTTCATGGACCCCGAGACCTACGAGACCGTCGAGCTCCCCGCCACCCTCATCGGGGACGCCAAGAACTACCTCGTCGCCAACGGCAAGGTCGAGGTCCTCTACGTCGACGAGAAGCCTCTCACCATCGATCTCCCCTCCTCCGTGAACCTCAAGATCGTCGAGAGCGCCGACGGCGTGAAGGGCGACACCGCCTCCAACGTCCAGAAGCCCGCCAAGCTGGAGACCGGCCTCATCGTCCAAGTCCCCCTCTTCATCAAGGAAGGCGAGACCATCAAGGTCTCCACCGCCGACGGCTCCTACATGGGCCGCGCCTGAGTCCCGCCGACCAGCTTCCACGGCTCTCCCAAAGCCGCCTCCTCGCGAGGCGGCTTTTTATTTTGCACCCGCCTCCGGCTGCCCAAGCTGGCGGGCGGGTCCCGCCGCCCGTGGCTCGATATCCAAGCAGCGGGCGCGGGGACGCG
>CBIHRE010000524.1:0-3998 GCA_966212385.1 uncultured Akkermansia sp.
CCCGGCCACGCGAAATTCCTTCCGGCCGAGCCGCACCGTCGCGCCGACATCGAGGCCGAACTGCGTCATGAGGGTTTCCTCGACGAGCACGGCGTCTCCGGTGTCCAACTCGGCCCTGGCGCCCGGCGGCTTGCAGGTCACCTCGCCGTAGTAGGGATAGGCGGCGTCCACCGCCCGAACAGTGACCAACCGTGAAGAGGCGACGCGCTTCTCCGGACCGAGAACGGCGAGCATGGAGGTGAAGGCTTGCTCCCGCGCCTGCTCGCCGCCGAGACCGCGCAGAAACGCGTCGACCTCCTCGTCGGGCGCGCTGCGCGACTCGACCACGAGATCGGCGCCGAGCAACGCTTTCGCCTGACGCTCGATCGTCGCGCGGATGTTTTGCCCGAGCGAACCGGTCGCCGCGAGCGCCGCCACGCCGGCGACCACGGCCAGCGCCGTCAACAACAGCCGCCCGCGCGAAGCCCGAGCATCCCGCCACGCCAGTTTGAGGAAAAAGATCATAGGAGATTTCGGATTCCGACACAGAGAACACGGAGCTCCGACACAGAGGACACAGAGTTCAAACCAGTCGGAAGAGAGCAGAGAACAGAAGGCCCGGACCCTTCGTTCCGGATCTCCTTCCGACTCTCCGACCTCCGTGTTCTCCGTGTCATGGCTCCGTGTTCTCCGTGGCCAAAAATCAGTCCACGATCTCGCCGCCGCGCAGGCGCAGGACGCGGCCGCAGCGCTTCGCCAGCTCCGCGTCGTGGGTCACCAGCACGAGCGTCGTCCCGCGTTCCTTATTCAACCCGAAGATGAGGTCGGTGATCAAATTCGCCGTCGCGCCGTCCAGGTTACCCGTCGGCTCGTCGCAGAAGAGTATCCGCGGCGTGGTGACGAACGCGCGGGCCAGCGCCACCCGTTGCTGCTCTCCGCCGGAAAGCTGCACCGGATAGTGGTCGAGGCGCTCGCCAAGCCCGACGCGCGCCAGGAGCGCCTTCGCGTCACGCTCCACCTCGGCGCCGCGCTCCCCGCGAAGCTCGCGCGGCACGCAGACGTTTTCCAAGGCGGTGAGCGAAGGGATGAGCTGGAAATTTTGAAACACGAAGCCCGTGTGCTCGTTGCGCACCCGCGCGCGCTCGTCCTCGCTCAAGCCGCGCAGGTCGCGTCCGGCCAGGGTAACCGAGCCCGCCGTGGGCTGGTCGAGCCCCGCGCAGAGACCGAGCAAGGTGGTCTTGCCGCGGCCGCGCGGGCCGACCAGCGCCAGCGACTCGCCCTCGGCGAGATCGAAGCTCGCCCCGCGCAGCACCGTAAGCTCGCCCGCGGCGGTGGAGTAGCTGCGGCTGACGTTTTCAACGCGAAGGATCGAGGTGGCTTGAACGGCGGGCATGGGGGAAACGCGAAAGGCGCGGGCAGAAAAGCCCGCGCCACGCCTTTTAGCAAACCGCCACGCTCGTCTCGCTACTCGCGAACGCCAAAAGCCTGCGTCCGCCGCACGAGCTCCACGAACTCGGCGCGGTGGCCGTCCGGATCGGCGACGAGGCCGTCCTCCGCCCAGGCCAGCACGTCGGCGTAGGTGGCGGAGCCGGCATGCGGGGACTCGCGGAGCAACATTCCCCAGGCCGCGACCGCCGCGGCGAACTTGAAGTCGGCGCCGGCCGAGGCGAAGGCGGCGCCGTTGTCGACCAAGGGGAACTCGAGTTTTCGGCTCACGTCGCCCTCGGGGGCCTTGTAACGGATCTTCACGGTCAGCAGCTCGTCCGTCTCCGCGCCTCCGCCGGCGGGCGGCACGGGGGGCGAAGGCCGGCGAACCGGGGCGGTCGCTTTCTTCTGAACGCCGTATTTGAGGGAATCCACTTCGGGACGCGCTTCCTCCGCGTCATCGCCGGCCGTCGCGGCGCCGACCGGGACGATCTCGTAGAGGGCGGTCACGGTGTGGCCCGCGCCGACCTCGCCGGCGTCGACCTTGTCGTTGTTGAAATCCTCCTTCGCGAGGGCGCGGTTCTCGTAACCGATAAGCCGATACGAGGCGACTCGCGCCGGGTTGAACTCGACCTGGATTTTCACGTCCTTGGCGATCGTCGCGAGCGTGCCATGCACCTGCTCGACGAAGATCTTTCGCGCCTCGCGCTCGGAATCGATGTAGCCGTAGGCGCCGTTGCCCTTGTCGGCGAGCATCTCGAGCGTGGCGTCCTTCAGATTGCCCATGCCGAAGCCCAGCACGGTGAGAAAAACGCGGGCGCGGGCCTTTTCCTGAATGAGCGAAAGCAGCTCGCCCCGGCCGGCGACGCCGACGTTAAAGTCGCCGTCGGTGCAGAGGATGACGCGGTTCACGCCCTCGGGACGGTAGTTCGCCTTGGCGATGTCGTAGGCGAGATGGATGCCCATGCCGCCGTTGGTCGAGCCGCCCGACTCGAGCCGGTCGAGCGATTCCAGGATCTCGCCCCGGCGCGAGACCGGGGTGGAGGGCAAGGCCAGCCCGGAAGCGCCGGCGTAGGTGACGATCGCCACGCGATCGTCGGCGCGCAGTTGCCCGAGCAGTTGGCGAAGCGAGTTTTTCACCAGCGGGAGCTTGTTCGCGGAGCTCATCGAGCCGGAGACGTCGATGAGGAAGACCAGGTTGGCCGCGGGGCGCGCCTCGGGGGCGAACTCGCGGCCCTTGATGCCCACGCGCACCAGACGGTGCGTCGGCGCCCAAGGCGCGGAGCTCACGGCGAGGTTGGCCGCGAAAGGCGCCTCCGAGCCGGACGGGGGCGGCGCGTAGCGATAAGGGAAGTAGTTGATCAACGCCTCGACGCGCACGGCGTCGCGCGGCGGGCGTTGCCCGTTTTGGATGAAGCGCCGCAGATTGGCGTAGCCGGCGGTGTCGACGTCGACCGAGAAGGTGGAAAGCGGGGCCGACTCGACGGTGACGAAGCCCGATTCGCGAACGCCGGCGTAGGATTCGGATCCCTGCGGCTCGGTTGCTCCGAAGGCGCCGTGAAGGTCGCTCACTGAGACAATCGCGGCGAGATTAGCGCGTCGCGTCTCGGCGAACGCGTAGCCGCCGCGCTCCGGAACCGGCGCAGACGGCGCGTAACCCGCCAGCATCATCCCGCCGACGGGCGCCTCCGCGGGTGCAGGCGGCGTTTTGTCCGCGAAGAGACGCCCGACCGCGGGAGTCATCGCGCTGGTCGAAGGCGCCTTCGCGGCGGAGCCCGACACACCGGTCCACTTGGCCCCAGATTCTTCGGCGAAAGCCTTTTTCGCCGCGTCCAACTGAACCTCGAAGGAGACGACAGGCGCCATCGCGGACAATTCGGCATCGGCCTTTGCCTGAGAGCGCTTTCCCAATCCCGCATCCGTGAGCAGGCCTTCCGAAGCCGGAGTCAGCTTCGCCGGCGGCGGCACTGGTGTTGGCATCGGCGGAGCGAGCGGCGTCGGTGCGAGTGTGGAAGCTGGCTTTTTCTGCGAAGCCGCACCGACCTGCCTCTCACCGCCGGAGCCAGGCAGCTCCGCCTGGCGCAGCGACACAACGACCGCCACTCCCGCCGCCGCGGCGAAACCCGCCGCCGCCCAGGCCCAGGCGGGAAAACGCAGCACGCGTTCGCCCGAGGCATCGGGCGGTGGCGAAAAGCCTGCCGCCGCCGAGGCCGCGTGCAATGCCGCCGTTCCCGCGGGCGCCGGTTCGTCTTTCAAGACCGCACCGAGCTCGTCGCCGAAGGCGCGCAACTCCGCGACGCGCACGGCCAGCAGCGGATCCGCCGCCACCCGCGCCTCCATCTCGGCAAGTTCCTCTCCTTCCAGTTCGCCAAAAGCATAGGCGCTCAGGCGCGCCTCCATCTCGTCATGCTGATTTTCCAAAGTCATTTTAGGTTCTCCTCGGTTTTTCCGTTCTTTCGGGTTTGCGCGGTCCTCGTCTTCGCCGCGCTCAGGGTTTCTGCGCCGCGAACTCCGCGCGCAGGCGTTGCACGGCCGTGTGGATCAAAAAGCCGACGTTCGACACCGACAGCTCGGTGATGCGGCTGATTTCCTTG
>CBIHRE010000525.1:0-3997 GCA_966212385.1 uncultured Akkermansia sp.
GACCAGCTCCTCGAGAAGGTGTGGGGATATGACTACGCCGGCGAGACGCGCACGCTCACCTCCAAAGACGGACGCAGCATCGAGGCCGAGATCGTGAGCTACAAAGGCGACACGTTGCGCATGCGGCGCGCCGATACCAAACGCGAGTTCACCCTCCCTCTCTCCTCGCTCTCCGAGGACGATCAAACCTCGCTCCGCGCCTTTTTCCACGAGCATCCCGAACTACGCGAGACCGCTCTGGCGAGCGACCTCCGCGTCGAGTTCACCCGGGTTAAATTCGACCGCTCCGTCACCAGCGACACCAACTGGCGCGACGAAACCGTGGAAAACTGGGGCTACACCTTCCAGGTCACCAACCGCACCAGCCAGCCGCTCGAAGGCCTTCGCATCGAATATATCATCTTCGCGCGCCGCGACCCCGACAACTACTCCCAGACCGCCAAGGCCAACGCGAGCGCCCCGCTCCAACGCACGCCCGGCAAACTCGCTCTCGGCCCGATCGGTCCCGGCGGTCGCGGCGAAGCGCGCACCAGCGCCGTCGCGATCACCCGCGTGTCCTACGAGGACGATGTCTACACCGTGAGCAACAACGGCCGCCGCCTCACCAACTGGCGCGACCGCGAGATCCACGGCCTCTGGTTCCGCCTCTACGACGGCGACAAGCTCATCCAGGAAGGCGGCGTTCCCGAGGCCCTCCGCAAGACGGAGAAATGGGACGCCCCCGCGCCGTGATCCGACGTCTCGGCCAAAAGGTCGGCGGGCGCGTCCCCGCGCACGCCGCGAGGGAGCGTGCCGAACAAGGGGAGGAGAGCCACGCCCGTCCACCGAAAGTCCGGGCGCCGTAGCCGCCCGGTATCAGATCCCCCCGGCCGGCGCCTCCGCCGGACTCGTCGCATGAACGGCGAGCCTCCCGGCCCGCTCCGCCTCCGCGGACGCTATCGCATCCTTCGCGGCAAGAACCGCCCCCTGCCGGCCGTTTTTGATCAGCCAGCTCGCCGCCTCGTAGTAGGCGATCGCGTCGTCGAGCGGCGCCCGGTCCGCCCGCAACGGCGTCAGGGTCCTCCGCTCCTCGTCATAGGAAAAAACGCCGCGCCTCCGCACCGGCGAGAGCAACGCGAGCCGGTCCCCGGTGAAGAGCCCCAGCTTCTGGTAATTCCCGATCAAGGCCCGCCCCGGTCCATCGCCGGCCAGCGCATCCTCGCCGAAGAAACGGCTCGGGTAGCTCCAGTTCAACAAAGCCAGCAGCGTCGGCGCGTAATCGATCTGGCTGCAAAGCGCCTTCACCGCCCCCGGCTTCACCTGCCCGCCCGGCGCGTAGACGATCAAGGGAATGTGGTAGTTGTGGATCTCCAACTCCGCCCGCCCGGCGCTCGAGGCGCAGTGGTCCGCCACCACCACGAAGATCGTGTTCTTGAACCAAGGCCGCGACTCCGCGTCCCGCAGGAACCGGCCGATCGCGTAGTCGGTGTATTTCACGCCGCCGGCCCGCTTCGAGCTTCCCGAGCGCAGGTCGATCCGTCCGTCGGGAAAGGTGAAGGGCCGATGGTTCGAGGTCGTCATCAGGAACTGGAAAAACGGACGCCCCGCCGCGTGCTGCGCGTCGGCCTCCTTCATCGCGCGGCCGAAGAGATCCTCGTCGCAGGCGCCCCAGGCGTTGGCGAAAGTGACCTCGCCCGGCCCGAACTCGCCCTTGTCGACGACCCGGTAGCCGTTGCCGCCGAAGAACGCGTTCATGTTGTCGAAGTAGCCGTTCCCGCCGTAGATGAAGGCCGTGTCGTAGCCGCGCGTGCGCAACACCGAGCCGAGAGTGAACAATCCCTCGCTGCCGGGCCGTTTCACCAGCGAACGCCCCGGCGTCGGCGGAACGGAAAGCGTGAGCGCCTCCATGCCGCGGTCGGGCCGGTTGCCCGTCGCGTAGAAAGTATCGAACACGAGCGAACGCCCGCAAAGCGCGTCGAGATTCGGCGTCCACCCGGACCGGCTGCCGAAGCGGCCGAGAAACTCCGCGCTCAAGCTCTCGACCGTGATCTGCACGATGTTGGGTCGCAGCTCGGGCTCGCCCGGCCGAGGCGCCTCGGCGACCCGCGCCAGATCGCGCCCGTCCGCCGGAGACCCCGGGAAGGCCCCCGCCTCGCTCCGTTCCGTCCGCGCCTTCACGCGGGCGAAGGCCGAGTCGATCGGCAGCGTCGCGTAAAACTGGTCGTAATCGAGGCGGTTGCCCCGGAAGGCCGCCACGAAGGACCACGGCCCGTCCTTGGCCAGCTCGCGCTCGTAGTTGTTTTTCCAAGACGGCAGCCAGTCTTCCGAGACCACCAAGCCGATCGCCGCCGCGACCGCCATCCACGCCCCCGCGAAACGCCAGCGCGCGCCCGCGCCCGCCTCCGCGCCGTCGAGCCAGCGCGCCATCCAGCCCAGCCGGTTCGCCGCCCACAAGAGCCCTCCCGCTCCCAGGCCGATGCCCGAAAAGACCAGCGGCATCGGGTAGGACTCGCGGATGTTGCCCAGCACCTCCTGCGTGTAGACCAGGTAGTCGACCGCGATGAAATTGAACCGCGCGCCAAACTCGTCCCAAAACAGCCACTCCGCCACCGCCGTGAAAATCAACGCGGCCAGCACCGCGAAAACCGCGGCCTGCGCCGCGACGCGCCCTCCCCGGCCGGAGAAAAACCGCCTCGGCGCCAGCGCCAGCGCGAGCACCACCGGGATCGACCACCAGGCCGCCGCCGCGAGGTCGAACAGGCAACCCCAGGCGTAGGCCGCCGCCAATCCGCCGTCGACGCCGACCAAGGACGCGGCCTGCACGGTCAGCGCCAGGCGGGTGGCGAGGCCGACGAGCAGGAAGACCCCAACAAAGAGGACGGCTCCGCCGAAACGACCGCCGATCCGGCGCGAAAGAAAGGAGCTCATGCGATCAGCCGAGCCGGGCCAGCGCCGCCACCGCCGTGAACGCGATCGGAAACCACACCACCTCGCGCAGCGCGCGCGTCACATCGCGCGGGTCCAGGGCCAGCGAGGAGCGCGTGCGGTATCCCGAGGCGCGCGGCATCAGCCTCGGCACGGACCGGCGGTAGACCGGGTAATCGCGCGGGAACAGCGCGGCCAGGCGCGCCTCCTCCGAGCGGATGACCGCGTGGTAATACGCGAGGAACAGCGCCGCCACGGCCGGCACCATCGGCCAGCGCAGCGTCGCCAACGCCACGCCCAGCGCGCCGATCAGGGAAAAGAAATAAAGCGGGTTGCGCACCAGCGAATAGGGACCGTCCTGGCAAAGCTCGGCGTTTTTCCGTCCCGCGATGTAGACCGCGCACCACACCCGTCCCAGCATCGCCACGATCACCGCGAACAGACCCGCCGCGAGCGCGAACGCCGCGAAGCGGGAATCCCGCATCGGCTCCAGTCGCGCGCCCCAGGCCGCCAGAGCCACCAAGGCCGCCCAAGAGGCGGGCTTGCGGAGTTTTTCCACCGGGGTTCGCCGGCGCGGGGAGGCCGGCGCGCCGGGGACGGTCAGGGGAAGCGGAAGGGGTGCGGTGGTCGTGTTCATGCGCCAAGTCAGACCGCCCACCGCCCTCCGCGTTGGAAGGATGACAAAACCGTAATCCGCCCGTAATCATCCGCCGCCAGTTCGCGCTCGTCGCCCGCTCGCGGACCCGGTCAATCTACGCCCGCAAATGCGCGTGCTCGTCGTCGAGGATGAACGAAAAGTCGCGGGCCTGATCCGCTCCGGGCTCGAGGAGCAGGGCATGTCCGTCGAGACCTGCCACGATGGCGACACCGCTTGGGCCCGTGCCACCGGCGAGCGTTTCGACGCGCTCGTACTCGATATCATGATCCCCGGGCGCGACGGCCTCAGCCTTGTCCGAAAACTCCGCGCCGAGCACCACACCGTGCCCGTCCTCCTCCTCACCGCCCGCGGCGACGTCCGCGAACGCGTCGAGGGGCTCGAGGCCGGCGCCGACGATTACCTCGCCAAGCCCTTCGCCATGCCCGAGCTCGTGGC
>CBIHRE010000526.1:0-3994 GCA_966212385.1 uncultured Akkermansia sp.
CCTTATACTTCGGTCTAATTTTCCGGCGCTTTACCCGAAAATCGTGAGGACCAGGCCCACGACAATACCTAGCACCGCCGGTAGTTTTTCACGCCCGTTTTTCTCGCCGAAGAACCACAAGCCGCCCGCGAACGCCACCAAGGTGCTGCCCCGTCGCAGGCTGGACACGAGCGAGACCAAGGCCTCCGGTTCGCGGAGCGCGTCGAAGTAGAGGAAATCCGCGGTCAGAAGCGCGAAGGACACTCCGACGATGCTCCAGCGCCAATGGAACTCGTTACGCGGCCACCAACGCAACCACCACGCCGCCGCAAGCGGCAAAAAGAGCGCCGCAAGGTAAACCGAGAACCAGCACTGCACCGTCGCCGCGTCGAAGCCCGCGGTGCCGAGGAGGTATTTGTCGTAAAGCCCGCTCAGCGCGCCGAGCAACGTGCCGGCGATCAACCACCACACCCAGCGATCCCGGTGAAAATGAATGCCCTCTTTCGCACCGGCAAAGGACAGGCCCACGAACGACGCCAAGGTGATGCCGACTCCGAGAAACTCCATCCACGAAGGCCGCTCGCCGAGCACGAGCAGCGCGCCGAGCAAGGTCCACATCGGCCCGGTCGCGCGAATGGGCGCCGCCAGCGACACCGGCAGGTGTTTCACGGCGAAGTAGCTGCAAATCCAGGAACCCGCCACCAGCGCCGACTTCGCCAACATCAACAAATGCCCGTGCCAGCCGATCTCCGCGACGTGCAGGCTCGCGGGCAGCGTCCCGGGCAGCGCCGCGCCGACCGCGATCAGAAGAGCCCACACCGCCGCGCTGCAGACATTCGACCAGAACAGGACCGGCAGCACCGCGTTCTCGTGCACGGCGTGTTTCGTGCAAAGCTGGTAGATACCAAGGAAGAAAGCGGAGAGCAGGCTGGCGAGAATCCAGGACATGAAACGGAGCAGCCTGCCGCGCTTTCCGCCACCGAGCCAAGCCCGAGTCGCGGCATGCGATTTCATCCGCTCTTCATCCTCGCTTCATCATAAACTCACGCGGCGTCGCCATCCTCGGCGCGATGATCGACGACACCTTCCCGACCTATGGCCGACGGCTCAAGGCGCTCTGCCTCGGACGCGAGGACGAGATCGCGGCCATGGTCGAGGATCGGTCGCCGCGTTGGCTGCTCTTCTGCGGCCTCGTCATCCTCGGCGGCTGCGGACTCTACGGCACCTCGGTCGGGCTTTGGCGCTCTCCTCTGCAGTCGGCCTTCACCGGCCTCAAGATCCCGCTCCTCATTTTTCTCACCTGCGCGGGCAACGCCCTGCTGAATGGCCTGCTCGCCCAGGTGATCGGCTCCGGCTTGGGTTTTCGGCAGGCCTCGGCGGCCATCCTCCTGAGTTTCACTCTCGCGGCCTGCCTCCTCGCCGCCTTTTGCCCGCTGGGCTTTTTCGTCCTCTGGAACACCCCGCCGCTCGCATCCTCCGACGCCGGCGCGGGCCATAGCCTCACCCTGCTCACCCACGTCGCCTTGATCGCCTACGCCGGCGTGGCGGCCAACGCCCGGCTCCTCGCGCTGCTGCGCCGCTTCGCCCCCGCGCCGCGCGCCGCGGCGACCACGCTCTTCGCCTGGCTCGCCGGCAATCTCCTCCTCGGCGCGCAGCTGGCCTGGATTCTCCGGCCCTTCATCGGTTCGCCCGGCCTTCCGGTCGAGTTTCTCCGCGCCGACCCGCTGCGCGGTAATTTTTTCGAGGCCGTCTGGAGCGCTCTCCAGCGACTCTTCTGACCCGCCCGAACCCCGCCACTCCATCTCGTCCGCATTCCACCCACCGCAACCATCAACGAATCCACCGCTGATAGCCCCGCCCTGCCCCCGCCCCTCCATCCCGCCATCGAGCCTGGCCTCGCCGGCGTGCTCGGCGCCTTGTTGAAAAATCCCGCGCGCCTGCTGCGCGCCTTGGGCGTCCCCGGAGAAGGAGGCGCCATCCTGCTTCGCCTCGCGCTCACCATCGCCGTCTGCGGCGCGGTCTACGGACTCGTCATGGGCAGTCTCTCCGGCGGCGTTCAGCTCTGGGCCGCCCCCGCCAAACTCACCGTCGGCCTCTTCGCGAGCATCCTGCTCTGCCTGCCCAGCCTGCATATTTTCCTCTGCCTGAACGGAGCCGAGATCCGCCCCACCCAGGTGACCGGCGCCCTGCTCGGCATGGTCGCGCTGATCACCCTGCTGCTCATCGGCTTCGCGCCGGTGGCCTGGATTTTCTCCCAGTCGACCGACTCGCTCGTCGTGATGGGCCTGCTCCATCTGCTCTTCTGGGTGACCGGCCTCTGGTTCGGAGTTCGCCTGATAAAAGGCCTGGCCGCCTGCGCCGAGGCCGCGAGCCCCTCGCTCGGCCACCTCAAGGTATGGATCGTGATCTTCGTCCTCGTCTCGCTCCAGATGAGCTCCGCCCTGCGCCCGCTCATCGGCACCGCGCCGACGCTGCTGCCCACGGAGAAGCGTTTTTTCCTCCAGCACTGGACCGAGAGCATGGGTCGGTAAATCCCGCCTTCGGCAAGACGCGCCGTGACATCCGGCCCCGAGCCGGCTTTGGATGCGCATCAATCGCGATGAAGTTCACCGTCAGCAAACGTTTTGCCTTCGAGGCCGCCCACTCCCTCCCGCACCTGCCGGTCGGGCACCAGTGCCGCAACGTGCACGGCCATTCCTACGTCGTGGAGATCTTCTGCACCGGCCCGCTCGACGCCCGCGGTTTCGTGATGGATTTCGCCGAGCTCTCCGACGCGATGAAGCCCGTCGTCGCCCAGCTCGATCACCAAAATCTCAACGAAGTGCTCCCCGTGCCGAGCACCGCCGAGAACCTCGGCGCATGGATCATGGAGCAACTCCTGCCCTCGCTCCCGCTCCTCTCCCGCGTCGACGTCCACGAGACCGCGCGCACCTGCGCCCGCGTGGAACGCTGAGCCGGACCGGCCCCGGCGGACACCGGCGCCGGTCAATAACGCCTAGCCCGGGGCGCCCGCGAGATTCCGGGCCAGATAGATAAGCACCGCGGCGACCACCAGGACGCCGACGATCAAAACCCATAGCGGGATACCCGGCAGCGGATTCTTCGACTCGCGGTCCATCCGCTTGTCCAGCGAGCTACGGCGGCGCCGCTTCCCCTTCGAGGAATGCTTGGCCTTTTCCGCCTTCTCCACGGCAAGGGCGGACGACACTTCGTCTCCGACCGCGGGCGGGATCGCCGATTCGGGAACGGGCGCCGGGGCCGGAGCCGGACCCGAGGGCTTTGCCGAGACCGCGGGGGCCACGACGGTTGCGGCGGGGAGAGGAGCCGGCCGCCCCGGCGACAAAGCCGAGCCGCCCACCGGATCGGCACCTTCCTCGCCCAGTTCGCCAAAGCGATCACCACGCCGCGGGCGCGCTTGTCCCCAAGGCAGATAAATCCGCCAGCCAAGATCGCGGAACACCGACTCGAGATCCCGGCGATACTGCGGCACCCGTTCGGCAGGGATCTCCGCCATTCCCACGCGGAAACGCATCCGCTTCGTCCAGGCGCCGCGCACCATGGCCCCTTCGACGAGCGCCTCGAATTCCTGCGTGGACCAGCGACGGCGCGGCGAGGAACCCACGCCCAGCGCGGGAGATTTCACCGTGATCTCGTGCGCCACCTCCAAAGGGAACGGCATGTCCCAAGGCCCGCGCCGCGGTCCATCGTCCGGCAGCAAAAAGCCCTGCGTCAGCAGACTCGCCGGCGCGTCATAGATCGCGCGCTGCCCCTGCTCGCCGGAGTAAACCGCGTCCGACACCTCGAACACCTCGGCCAGCTCGCAGACATTGAGGTCGCGATCGTCGCGCCAGCGCAGCTCGCCCGTCCGGCGCGCCCGGCCATGCCGGCGACGGGCCTGGTCCTCGCGTTCGCGCGCGAAAGCCTCCGCTCCGCGGGCCAGACGCTCGCGCCGCAGATTGTCGGCCTGCGCGCCCTCGGCGCGCAGACGTATTTCCACCACGGATACGGCATGCCG
>CBIHRE010000527.1:0-3993 GCA_966212385.1 uncultured Akkermansia sp.
AACCGTCCACGCCGGCCACCACGGCGGCGTTGGCGCAGGCGGCGATGGCGTCGATGCCTTGGGCGGGGTTGATGATCTCGAAGTCCAGTTCGCGGAACACGGCGTCGATTTCGTCGCTGTTGACCGGGTGGCGGGAAAGCCCCTTGCGCGTCAGGTATACCCTACGCGACGGGGGACGGTGCTGCCGGAGGGGGGCGGCGAGTTCGCGGAGAAACGCCGAGATCTCCGGCGCGATATCGCCCGGACGACCAGGGAAGCTGGTGACGACCAGGGTCTCGGCTTCGTAGTCGTGGGTTTGGTCGAACGACAGGATGCGATCGGGGGAGAAAGGCAGGCGTTCCAGGAGCCAGCGGGTGGCGTCGCTGCGCGGGCCGGGCAAAAACAGGCGGTCGAACTCCTCCAGCCGGAAGCCGGCGCGTGCGATAAACGCGGCGCGAGCGAGGCCGTCGTGCAGCCAGTGGCCGTAGCTGCCCAGTCCGAAGTCGGTGGCGAGGGAGAGGGTGCGGCCGGGCAGGGGGCGGAGGGGGCGCGCGCGACGGCGCAGGTAGAGCGGATGGCGCGCGATCTCGCGGGGGATGGAGGCGCCGTGCAGACCGGTGTCGATGAGCAGGGTGTCGTCGCGGGTGACCACATGGCCTGCGGCGCCGAGAAGGCGGGCGCCGGCGAGCGTGGCGACGTGAACCGGAGGGCAGTGGGAGCGCACGTTGTGCGACCAGTCGCCATTCACCCAGCCGTGGTTGTCGATTTGCAGCGCGGGTTTGGGCCGGGCGGGCGCGGCTTCGCGCAAGGGGATTTCGGGGTGCGCGGCGGCGTGTGCGGCGAGCGTGGCCCATTTGCGCGGGGGGCCGAAGTGCCTCGACGAGCCGGGCAGGCAGCGTGTGATGCGCGGAGAAAACGGCCGGTCTCGCGGCAGGAGCCAATCGCGCAGGGAAGAGCCGCTTGGGTTCATATCACGGACGCCTCCGTCGGCAGCGGGTGGCGGGGACGGGCGGCGAGGGCGCGGACGGCATCGGCCGCGACGGCGGGGGAAATGTCGCGCAGACAGGCAAGTCCGTGCGGGCAGGTGCTCCGAAGGCCGCAGGGCGAGCAGGACATGGAAACGAAGAGGTGGGTGTTGGCCGCGTATCCGATCGTGGCGGCGGCGGCGCGCCCGCCGAGGAGGACGACGGACGGGCAGTCGACCGCGCGGGCGAGGTGGGTGAGAAAGCCTTCCAGCCCGATGAAAAGCAGGGAGTTCGCCTGGACGGCGGCGGCCTCGCGCAAGGTGGTGCGGCCGCGCAGGTCGAGCGCGACGCCGGGGATTAGGGGATCGCGCGCCGAGCCGATCTGCACGAGCGAGAAATCCGGGGCCAAAAGGGCGGCGAGGGCGGCGAAACGGTCCGCGCCCCATTCTTTGTTGGGGAAGGGCAGGGCGGCGGCGGCCGCGCTGGAGTGGATGGCGATCTGGCGGGGCAGACGAGGGGCGGAGGCGAGTTCCGTCGCCGAAAGGTTCAGATAGGGCCGCAGGGCGATCTCTCCGGTGATGCCGGCCAGCCGGCACATTTCGGCGATGATATGGCGAGGAGGCAGGATATCGCGATCGGGCGTGGCGGCGTCGGCGGTGGCGTAGTAGGGGGCGACCACGGTGCGGCGGAGACGTCGCAGCAGCGCCAGGTAGTGGTCGTCGATGGGACGGACGGCGATCGGGTCGGGGTTGCCGGCGAAGAGTTCGGGACGGTTGCTGAACATCACGAACGGGGCGCCGCGTCGGCGGGCTTCATGCAACACGGCGGTGCAGAGGAGGTCGTCGCCGATGCTCAGCGGGCCGAAAACCAGGCCGCGTGGAGGCGCGCCCCAAGCGGCGAGCCGGGCCGCGAGGCGAGGCGCCACGGCGAGCCGGCCGAGCCAGCGACGCGCCTGTCCCCCGCGGCGCGCGGGCGCGATGGCTGCCGAGGAAGGTGTTTTGTTGGCGCTCATGGAGGCGGGCGGGAGCGTCGGTTTCAGTAGCGGAAGGATTTGGCCAGCCGCAGGCAGGGCGCTTCGAGGAATCGCCACGACAAGGCGGAAAGCAGGAGCGTAGCTACGACGGCAAGGCCGACGATGGCGAGGTCGCCGGCGTCGCGTATCTTGGCCTCGTGCAGGCCGAGGGCGGGGAAGAGCAGATGCAACGGCCAGGGATGGATGAGATAGAGCCCGTAGGCCCGGAGGCCGGCCCAGCGCAGCGGAGAGACGGAGAGCAGGCGTGGCATGATTTCGCCCGGGGAGGAGACGCGGAGCACGGCGATGAGGAGGGCCGCGCAAACCGAGATCCAGAGATGCAGGAGCGTGCCGCCGGGCAGATGGAGCACGTTGGAGCCCAGGCCGGATTTGAGGATGGGCAGCGCGAGCGGAACAAACAGGACCGCGCCTGCGCCGAGAAAGAGGCGGCGACGGCTTCGGATCCACTCGGCCGCCGCGGGCGAGGAGAGCAGCCAGGCGAGCAGCACGCCGATGAAAAGGCCGTCGAGCCGGCAGGGGAGCAGCACATAGGCGGCCATGCCCGGGCCGATCCAAAGGCGAAGCGCGGCGGAGAGAAGCGCCAGGGATCCGAGAGTGGCGGGCAGGGCGGCGCGGGGCAGGACGTGGAGCAGGAAGGGGACGATCAGGTAGAATTGCTCCTCCACGGCGAGGGACCAGGTGGGCGTGAGGAGGTGGCTGCCGAACTGGTCGGCCCCGGGCATGAAAAGATTCTGGATAAGCGGCAGGTAGCTCCAGCCGGGCACGCCGTTATCGTTCCATGCGTAGGCGAACGGGGACGATGCATCCGAGAGCCCGAGGGCCGATCCCGCGAAAAAGGCCGCGAGCACCGTCAGATAGAGCGGCAGGATGCGAAGCATGCGCCGGGCGTAGAAGGTGGAGAAATAGCGGGGCGATTCGCGTTCCCTGAGCAAGGTGGCTCCGATGAGGAAACCGGAGAGAACGAAAAACACATCCACGCCCACCCAGGAGAGACCGAGGGCCTTGTTGACGTAGCCGAGGAGGGAGCCCGGCCGCGCCACGGTGATGCACGGGCCGTAGTGCCAGACGATGATGCCCAAGGCGGAGAGACCGCGCAGGCCGTCCAGGGCGGCGTCGCGGTGGGTGGTTTCCACGGAGGCTTCAGGCATGGGGCTGAAAAATTTCGCGGGCCTCGCCCAGCTTGTAAGCGAGGTGCGCCTGGGCGGCGAAGGAGCGTCCCCAACGCGAAGGGCGTGCGAGGTGGCCGAGCACGGGACGGGAGAAGAACGCGGCGACGAGGACACGTAGAGCCGCCCATGGCCGTGGACGGGCGCCGGCGCCGAGCGCGCGGCGTTTCAAGCTGCGGCCTTCCCAGTAGAGGCGGCGCCGGAACCAGGCGGCGCGGGCGCGGGAGGCCGGCACGTGGTGCCAGACCCAGAGGCGAGGATCGTAGGCCGCGCGATGGCCGGCGGCGCGCAGACGTTCCCAGAGCTCGCTTTCCTCGTGGGAAAGGAGGCTGGAGCCGCGGCGTCCCAAGGAGGGGTCGAAGCCGCCCACCTGCTCGAGGGCCGAGCGCAGGAAACTCATGTTGGCCCCGACGAAGAGATGCTCGTCGGCGGATTCGCGCGGTTTGTCGTGCGGAGCCCATACGGTGAGCCAGCGGGCGAGATCGTCGTCGAGCCAGGGCGGGCGAGGGGCTTCCCAGCGGCCGCGGGCGGGGCCGCCGAGGCAGGCCGCGGGGGAGCCGCGGGTTTCAAAATGGGCGAGGATGAGCGCGAGCCATTCGGGCGGGGCCGCGGCGTCGTCGTCGAGAAAGGCGACCACGCGTCCCGAGCCGGAGCGCCAGCCCCGTTCGCGGGCGGCGCCGAGGCCGGCGTTGGCTTGGCGGATGATTCGCAGGTTCGGCAGAGGGGCGAAGCGCGCGCAGACGGCGGGAGTGGAGTCGGTCGAGCCGTCGTCCACGACGACGATCTCGAATTCGGACGCGGGGACGGTCTGGGCGGCGAGAGACTCCAGGCACGTCGCGAGGAGAGGGGC
>CBIHRE010000528.1:0-3993 GCA_966212385.1 uncultured Akkermansia sp.
CTTGGCCTTCTGGGCTTCGGTGACGCGGTCGCGCAGCCACTCCATGCCTTTGATGGCGAGGCGCGAGTCGGCGGGGATGCCGGCGTTGTATTTGCCGGTGAGAAGACCGGTGGCGAGGGGGGACCAGACGGTGGTGCCGAGGCCGGGCTCCGAGTTGTAGAGCGGCGCGTATTCCTCCTCGATGCGGCGGCGGTGGAAGAGGTTGTATTGGGACTGCTCGACCACGGGGGCGTGCAGGTTGTGTTTGGCGCAAAAGGCCTGGGCGGCGGCGATCTCGGCGGCGCTCCACTCGCTGGTGCCCCAGTAGAGGACTTTGCCCTGAGCGATCAGGTCGTGCATGGCGCGGCAGGTCTCGCCGACGGGCGTCTCGGGGTCCGGGCGGTGACAAAGGAAGAGATCGAGGTGCTCGACCTGGAGGCGTTGGAGCGCGGCGTGGCAGGCCTCGACGACGTGCTTGCGGGAGAGGCCGCGACCGTTGGGGCCCTTGTAGGCGTCGCCGAAGAAGACCTTGCTCGACACCATGTAGGAAGCTCGGGCCCAGCCGGAGGCCTTGAGGATGCGGCCCATGACGACCTCGGCCTGGCCGTCGGCGTAGCCCTCGGCGTTGTCGAAGAAATTGATGCCGCCGGCGTAGGCGGTGTGGAGGAGCTCCCGCGCGGTGTCGTCGCCGATCTGGCCTCCGAAAGTGACCCAGGCGCCGAAGGAGAGCGCGGAGATTTGAAGGCCGGTTTTGCCGAGACGACGATAGAGCATGGGGGAGGAGTGGAAAGGGGCTGGAGACTCGAGGCCGTAAGGCCACGACGGGCGTAGGCGACGCCGGTGGTGGCAAGCTCGGGCGGACGGCCTTAAAAAGCGAGGCGGCGCACGATCTTACAGAAAAGGTCAGCGCTCGCCGTAGTGTTGGACGTAATACGCGGCGGCCTGGGAGCGGCGCTCGATGCCGAGCTTGTCGAAGAGGGTGGTGAGGTAGTTCTTGATCGTCTTCTCCGCGAGGCCGAGGGCGGCGCCGATCTCCTTGTTGGTCTTGCCCTCGGCGAGGAGGGCGAGGATGCGGCGATCCTGGGCGTTGAGCTGCTCGCCGGTGCCGGGTGCGGGGGTGCCGTCGCCGCGAACGAGGCGCATGAGGCGGGCGGTGACGGCGGTGTCGATCGCCTGGCCGCCGGCGGCGACGGAGCGGATGGCGCGGACGAGTTCCTGGCCGTTGATCTCTTTCAGCAGGTAGCCGGAGGCGCCGGCGCGGATGGAGTCGGCGATGAGGTCGTCGTCGACCTGGGAGGTGAGGAAGAGGACGCGAAGGCCGGGAGAAATCGCGATCAGGCGGCGGCAGGCGTCGACTCCGTTGCCGTCGGGCAGGCGCATGTCGAGGAGGACGACATCGGGGCGGGCGGGCGGGACCTTGGCGAGCGCCTCGGCGACGTTGGCGGCCTCGGCGACGATCTCGATGTGCTGTTTGTGCAAACCGAGGAGGGTGCGCAGGCCCACGCGGACGAGCTCGCTGTCGTCGACGAGGGCGAGGCGGACGGGAGCGGCCGGGGCGGATGGACTGTCGGGCGAGTTGACCACGGAGGACACGGATGGCACGGAGGAGGAAAAGGCGAGGAAATGACTCAGGCCGGGGAGGCGGGAGCGGGCGCGGGGAGCGTGAGAGTGATGGCGGTGCCGCGGCCGGGCGCGGCGTCGATATCGAGGTGGGCGGAGAGGGCGCGAGCGCGGGCGGCGAGATTGTCGAGGCCGTGGCCGCGGGTGATGGCGGCGGGATCGAAGCCGCGCCCGTTGTCCCGGATCGAGAGCCGGAGACGGCCGTCGGGCTGCACCGCGAACGCGAGATCGAGCTCGGTGGCGCCCCCGTGGCGGAGGGCGTTGCTCGCGGCCTCGCGGATGATCTGGAGCAACTCGGTGCGGGCGGGTCCGTCGAAGGCGGGGAGCTCGGGGGCGAGTTCGACGCGGCGCTCGCGGAGGCGACCGCCGTCGAGATGATCGAGAATGGCGTGGACGGCGGCGGGGAAGCTTTGCTCGTCGAGGGCGTCGGGGGTGAGCCCGCCGATGGTGCCGCGGGCTTCGCGGATGGCGGCGTTGAGGGTGGTTTTGGCGCGGTCGAGGAGTCGGGCGGCCTCGGCGGGATCGGCCGGGCTGGAGGCGAGTTGCTGAGAGGCGGTTTCGAGAACGAGGCCGGTGGCGTAGAGAGTCTGGATCAGTCCGTCGTGCAGGTCGCGCCCGAGGCGGACCTTGTCCTGAAGGGCGTGGTTGGCCAAAACCTGCTGGAGATGAAGGTCTTGTTCGCTGCGGTGGCGGGCGTCGCGCTCGTGGTCGAGTTCGACACGCTGGGCGTTGGTGGCGCGGGCGAGGCTTTCGAGGCCCCTCATCTCGGTGCGGGCGGCGGCGGGGTCGGCGGAGGGCGGCGGCTCGGTCGCGCGCACCGGCACGATGGCGAGGACCGTGAGGCAGACGAAGGCGAGGCCTGAGACGAGCAGGATCGCGCGTTGGGTTTGGGCGTGGCCGAGGCGGACCGTGTCGACGACATCGTTGTCCGTGTCGCCGAGCGCGAGGCGGAGTTCCCGCTCGACGATCCGCTCGCGCTGCCGCTCTTGCAAGAGCACGGCGCCGGTGCCGGCGGCGAGGGCGCCGAGGGCGAGGATGAAAACGGCGAGGCGGAGGAGTTTGCCCATGCGCGGGATGCGTGGATCGAAAAAGGAAGGTCGGCGAAGTGGCGGGCGGGCTCAAGCTTGGCGATGGGCGGGGTGGGTAAGGGCCTTTTCAAAACCTTCGACAAGCGGGGCGGGCTGGCTTTGGTTCGCCGGTCCACCGCATGAAGACCTTCTACATCACGACCGCGATCGACTACGTGAACGGTTCGCCGCACCTAGGCCACGCCTATGAAAAGGTGCTGACGGACGTCATTGCCCGATTCCGGCGGATGATGGGCGACCAAGTCTACTTCCTGACCGGCGTCGACGAGCATGGCCAGAAGGTGCAGCAGAGCGCGAAGAAGCGTGGCATCCCGCCCCAGCAGTTTTGCGACGAGGTGAGCGAGGAGTTCCGCGCGATGTGCGCGAAGCTCGACATCTCCAACGACGACTTCATCCGCACGACCGAGAAGCGCCACAAGGACGTCGTCGCGCGCCTGCTCCAGCAGCTCTTCGACCAAGGCGAGATCTACCGCGCCGAATACAAAGGCTTCTACTCCACGCGTCAGGAGCAGTTCCTCCAGGAGAAAGACCGCAACCCGGACGGCTCTTGGCCGGAAATTTTCGGCGAGGTCACCGAGATCACCGAGTCGAACTACTTCTTCAAACTCGCGAAGTATCAGGACTGGTTGATCCAGTTTCTGAAGGAGAACGACAGCTTCATCTTCCCGCGCTACCGCCAGAAGCAGGTGCTTGAGTTTCTCTCCGAGCCGCTCAACGACCTCTGCATCTCGCGTCCGAAGGAGCGCCTCGAGTGGGGCATCCCGCTGCCCTTCGACACCAACTACGTGACCTACGTGTGGTTCGACGCGCTGGTGAACTATTTCTCCGCCGTCGAGGGCAAGCCGGGCGTCTGGCCGGCGGACTTCCACGTGATCGGCAAGGACATCCTCGTGCCGCCGCACGCCGTCTACTGGCCGATCATGCTCAAGGCGCTGGGCCTGCCGACGCCGAAGAGCATCCTCGCGCACGGCTGGTGGTCGATCAACGGCGCCAAGATGTCGAAGAGCACGGGCAACTTCGTCGAGCCGATGGCCTTCGCCGAGCAATACGGCGTGGACGCGCTGCGCTTCTTCATGATCCGCGAGATGAGCGTCGGCCAGGACAGCGACTTTTCGCTCAACCAGTTCCTCGCCCGCTACAACAGCGAGCTCGCGAACAACCTCGGCAACCTCGCGAATCGCACCGTAAACATGACGAATCGCTTCTTCGGCGGTGTGCTTCCGGCAGCGGATGCTGCTTCGTTCGAATTGGCTCCCGAGCAGGAGTTGCGTGCGCTTTGGGACAAGACTCGCGATGAGTTCATCAC
>CBIHRE010000529.1:0-3985 GCA_966212385.1 uncultured Akkermansia sp.
GGGCGTTTGTGGGTGGCTGGGGCGGCGCCCCATTGCCCCAACCCCCGGGGGGGCCCGCCCGCCCCACGACGGACCGCCTCCGGAGGCGGTCATGACTTCATTTTAAATGCTCGAGGGTGGATGCGCGCGGGGACGTGCCCCATCCGTCTTGTTTTCTATGTCGGGCGGACCTGCGTTGTCCGGTCCGCCCGGACGCGGAACGGCTGCGACGGAGCGCAGCCCTCCAGGCTTTCCATCAGGGCGGAGGCGGACGCGAGGGCGGCCTCGATTTTTTCGGTCGGGGCGCCGTCGGACAGCGCTTTCTCGAGATCGCGAAGCGCGGCGGGAATGCCGGAATCGGGCAGGTAGCGGGCGATGCCGCGCATGCGATGCACGTGGTTGGCGGCCTCGGCGGGTTGTTCGCGCCAGAGGTCGAGGGCGGAGCGCCACTCGTCGCGGAGCCTTTGCTCCAGTTGTTCGCGATCGACGGGCATGTCAGGGAGCGATGGCGCTTTCGCGTCGGCAGGGGCGAGACCGGGGATGGCGTCGAGCAGGGCGTCCCGGAGAGACTCCGGATGCAGGGGTTTGCTGAGAAAGCGCCGGGCGCCGACGGCGAGGGTCTGGCTCTCCTTTTCCTCGGTGGCGTAGGCGCTGAGCACGATGATCGGCGGGGGATTTTCGGGATGCGCGGCGAGGAGGCGGGGGAGGAGCTTGGCGCCGTCGGTGTCGCCGAGGAGCCAGTCCATGATGACGAGGTCGGGGCGACCTTCGCGGATCTTTTCCTCGGCCTCGGCGCCGCTGCCGGCCCAGTCGGCCTCCAGATTCCAGGCACGAAGGTGGTGGCCGAGGATGAGGCGGTTGTAGGCCTCGTCCTCGACGGCGAGGACGCGGAAGGCGCGACGTTCACCGCCTTGCGGAGGCTGCGGGGGGGAGACGGGCTCCTCCGGCGGGGAGACCGGGGCCACGGGCACCACGAGCCAGAAAGAGAGAAGGTCGGCCTCGCGGCTGACGCCGACGGCGCCTCCCATCGCCTCGGCCAGGCGCCGGCAGATCGCGAGGCCGAGGCCCGAGCCGGGGGCGCCCGTCTCCGCGGCGCGCTGGCCGCGGCGGAAGGGACGAAACCACTCGTCGAGATCCTCGCCGGGGGAGATGGCGGCGGGGCTGAGGACCTCGATGCGCAATTCGAGGCGTTTCGCGTCGAGGGAGCGGAGCTGGGCGCGCAGCTCGGCGCGGGGAGGTTGTCCGTATTTGAGGGCGTTGCCGACGTAGTTGGAGATGATCTGCCGGAGTTTGCCGGCGTCTCCGAGCAACCAGCATTTTTCCGGGGGGAGCCGGTGGCGGATGCGATCTCCGGCGCCGAGGGAGTGATGGGCGATGCTGCCTCGCACAAGGGCGCCGAGCTCGAAGCGGGTGGCGCGGGCGGCGACGCGGCCCTGGGTGAGGCTCGCGAAATCCAGCGCGTTGTCCATGGTGGCGACGAGTTGCTCGGCGCAGGCGTTGAGAGTTTCGAGCAGGTAGGCGGGGCGTCCGCGCAAGCCCTCTTGGCGGAGGAGGTGGAGGAGGCCGGTGATGCCGTTGAGAGGGTTGCGCACCTCGTGGTTGATGCCGGCGAGGAAGCGGTCTTTGGCCTCGTTGACCTGGCGCAAGTCCAGAGACACGCGGATCACCTCGCGTTCCACCTGGTGGAGGAGCGCGGCGGCGAGTTCGCCGATCGCCTCGCGGTCGAGTTCGTTGAGGCGAAGGCTCCAGTCGCTGGAGACGAGCCGGAGGTAGCCGGCGGGCTCCGCGCTGCCGTTCTGGAGCGGAATGACCCACAGATCCTCGCGGTCGCGCCAACGGCGGGCCTCGCGGACGACGTCGTCCCAGCGGGAGAGGCGGGTGATGTCGTTCAGGCCCGGACGGGGCGGGACGACCCGTGGTTCGCCGTTCGCGTCGCGATACCAGACCTCGACGAGGTCGATGCCCAAGGTTTCGCGGAGCTCCTGACAAACGCGATCAAGCCCCGCGGCGAGGTCGGACTGCCGACGGACGAAGGCTGCGAGGGGACGGACTTTCTCCAAATAGTCGAAGCGAGCGCCGTAGACCCGGCTGCGCAGGCGGTCGGCGTGGTGGGTGAGCGAGCGCGGGGAGAAAAGGCCGGTGGCGAGGTGGCCGAGCACGACCACCGCGATGCAGACGAAGGTGGCGGAGGCGGGCAGGAGATCGGGCCGCCACGCGTTGATCAGAAAAAGCCCGAGCGCGCACACGGTGAGGAAGAACGCGGAACGAGGGAAGGCCGCCAGCCAGCGCCCGAGCGCGATGCGCAGCTCGACGAGCCGGTCGCTGGCGACGCCATGGCAGACCACCGCGGCGTAGGCGGCGGGCGCCCAGACGCCGAGCGCGGGGATGCGCGCCGCCGTGAAGGGGTAGCGCCGGGCGTCGAACAGCAGGAAGAGGTCGTTCAGGCCGGCCAGCGCGAACAGGAAGCCGATCGGGGCGAGGGCGCGTGCGCGACGTCGGATCTCGGGAACCTCCGAACGCAAGCCGCGGGCCAAGGGCGCGATCGAGACGGCGCCGAGCGCGAGGAGAACGAGCCCGAAGAGCGGCTCGAAGGCAGGCGGACGTTCCCTCGTGCCGTGGGCGAAAAAACGCTCCACGAGGACGAATGCCGGCGTGAGGGCGACGGAGGCGATCAGGCCCGAGGCGAGGTAGCCCGGGACGAAAGGCCGCTTGGGGACGCGCTCCAATTCGAGGTGCAGGTAGCGGACCCAGGCGACGGGGAGGAAGGCGACGGCGATCCACGAGAGCCGCCCGAGGAGGGCGGACGCGGGCGACGGCGAGGTGGCTCCAAGCAGCAGCCAGAGGAAGCTCCATCCGGCCATGGCGAGGCCGAGGAGGGCGCAGACGCGGTGGGTCGCGCGGCGCGGCGCGGCGGCGAGCACGAGGACGGCGGCGGCGAGGTTTAACGTGCCGAGGAAGGAGGCGAGAAAACCGGACGCGCTCATGGCCTGCGGACCGCCGCGGAGCGGGGCGCGCCTCCCCGTTGTTGCGGGGCGCCGGCCTGGCCGGGGAAGGGCGGGCGCGCGCTCATGGCTTGGACGGGGCCGAGGAGTCGGCGAAGCCGCCTTGTTGGGCGTAGGCTTGGAGGGCGAGACTCGTGTGGAGACCGAGTTTGCCCATGATGTTGCGCCGGTGGGTCTGGACGGTGCTCGCGCTGAGGCTGAGGACGGCGGCGATGTCCTCGTTGGTGAGGCCTTGGCCGACGAGGGCGAGGATCCCTTGTTCGCGGCTCGAGAGGATCTTGGGAACGCTGAGGGGAGAGTGGAGCGCCTCCTCGAGCAAGGCGCGGGCGGTGGGACTTTGATAGCCGCGGCCCCCCATCACGGCGAGGACGGCGTCGCGCAGGTGTGTGGAGGAGTCGTCCTTGTGGACGAAGCCGTGGAAGCCCACCGCGTCGATCTGGAGGAGAGAGGCGGTGGAGACGGCGCCGCTCAGCCAGATCCAGCGGATGGCGGGGAAGCCTTCCCGCAGCTCGCGCAGGCGTTTGTCCTCCTCTTTCTTGCCAAGATGAAAGTCGACAAGCGCGAGATCCGCCTCGCGCAAAGCGGCCGGGTCGGCGAGGGCGGCGGAAGCGGTGGGGAACACTTTGGCGATCTCGACGCCGGCGATCTGTCGCAGCACCGCGGCGATGCCCTCGGCCACAAGGGTCTGGTCCTCGATCAAGATGGTCCGAATGCGGGCCGAAGCGGTCGAAGAGGGGGAGGCGGGCATGGCGATAAACGATGGGGCGGGCGCAGCGCGGGGCGGGCAGGCCGACGCGCATGACCTGCCTGAGGTAGGCCCGGCGAGGAGAAGCGGGAAAGCGCCAGGACTACCTTGATCTAGGTAAAACGGGGATTTGAGCCATCGGGCAAGCGAGGGGAATTTCGTCGTGTTCGATTTTCGGGCCGCGGGGGGGGGGGGGGGGGCCCCCCCAACACCCGCGCCCCCAACCCCCGGCCGCGTGGGGGGGTGCCAAAACACCCCC
>CBIHRE010000530.1:0-3967 GCA_966212385.1 uncultured Akkermansia sp.
GATCGGCCGGGGCCGCGGGAACCGCCTTATTGATGATTGTACCGGGAGCGACCTCCGTGGCCTCTGTGCCCGAGCTCAGTGGCCTCTGTGGCGAAGATCGGTGTCAGCGGGCCTCCGGCGAGGCGGGCTTGGCGCGGCGGTAGAACAGATACTGGGACAAAAAGGAAACGCCGGAGAGGCTGGCGAGGGTGCGGACGTTACTCATCGCGCCGACCACGTGGGTGAGCGGCCGGGCGTCGGGCTCGCGGATGCGAAGGAGGAGCCAGCCGGCCACTATGGAGAGGAGGGGCTGGGCGAGGAAGGCCGTGTGGTAGACCGGCAGGGCGGAGTTGCGCGCGAGGAAAAACTCGAGGATCGCGCCGCCGAGGGCGGGGGCGAGCGCGGCGAAGAGCGAGGTGACGGCGAGGTTGACGCCGAGCGCCAGATTGCGCGCGGGGACGGGGAGCAGTTTTAGCAGCAGCGTGAAGAGACCGAGGTAGAAGCCGGCGTTGGTGAGGCCGCCCCACAGCCACATGGCGTAGAGCCAGACCGAGGTGTCGGGCGTGAGGAAGCACCAGGCGAAATTCTGGACCTGCCAGAGCGCGAGCGAGACGAGCATCACGCCCTTGTTGCCGTAGCGGTCGAGCAAGGCGCCCCAGGCGGGCATCGAGAGCGCCGCGCCGACTGCGCCGCAGACGGAGAGCACGCCGACCTGGAATGCGGAGAGGTGCAACTCCTCGAACATGAACACGTGGTAGAAGGGCCCGAAGATGTTCGCGGCGAAAGACCAGGCGGCGCCGAAGGCGATGAAACGCAGGAAGGGCGCCGAGCGCTTGAGGGTGACGAATTGCGCGGACAGGGCGGCGGCGCGGTCGGCGGGGCGGGAGCCGCACTCGGTGGGCATTTCACGCTGCCAGAGAATCGAAAGCAGGCGGGTGAGGGCGGCGAACGCGATCACCAGTTGGAAGGCGAGAATCGTGTAATCGCGGCTGGCGAGGACCCAGCCGGCGAGCAGGAGGAAGGCGAGGGTGGAGAATTGAAGGAATCGATTGCGCCGGCCGAAATATTTGCCGCGCAGCCGAGGCGGCACCCATTCCTGCACCCAGGCGTTCCAGGTGACGCCGGTGAGCGAGTAGAAAAAGCTGGAAACGAAGAACCACGCGCCGATCCAGAGGCCGACCTGCGTGGGCTGGTCTTGGGGCAGCAGGCCGAGCATCGCGCAAAGCACGACCGAGCAGAGCAGGTGCAGGCAGCCGCAGGTGATGCTGATCTGCTTGGCGGGAAACCAGCGCGCAAGCAGGGGCGTGATGAAGACCTGGAGAAAGTTGCAGACGAAGGGGAGGGCCGTGACGAGGCCGATCGTGTGCGTGGGGAGGTGAAAGACCTTGGTGAATAAGGCCGCGAGGACGACGTTGACCGGTTGCGCCATCACCACGATGGGCATGGCGGCGAGTCCCTCGCCGGTGCAGAGCCGAAAGCTGCGCATGATGGCGTGCTTTTTCAGCGCGTGGTCGGCGCGGCGCTCGACTTCGGCGCTGAAGGCGGGCGCGGCTCCGTGGGGGCCGGGCGTCGTGGTCGTGGTTGCGTTCAAGGCGGAGTGGACGGAGATGTTGTAAAAATGCACACGGTGGTGGAAGCGAAAGCGTGGGCCAGCCGGGACACGGTAAAAGTTGCGCGAGAATTGCTCGGCCACTGGCTGGTGAGACGGCTGGATGACGGCACGATCCGGCGCGCGCGGATCACCGAGACGGAAGCTTACAACGGCCCCGAGGACCGGGCCTGCCATGCGTTCAAGGGCCGGACGGCGCGCACGGAGGTGATGTATGGCCCGGCCGGGCGCTGGTATGTCTACCTCTGCTATGGCATCCACGAAATGCTCAACCTCGTGACCGGGCCGGAGGATTGGCCGGCGGCGGTGCTGATTCGCGGTGTCGAGGACGTGAGCGGACCGGGTCGGTTAACGAAAATATTTGGCATCGGGCGCACCTTGAACGGCGCTTCGGCGGCGAACGCGGCGAGCGGACTATGGATCGAGCGAGGTGGTTTGGGCGCCGGCGGGGATGCGGACGAGCCGGTGCTTCCACACGAGGTGCTAGCCGGGCCGCGGGTGGGGGTGGATTACGCGGGGCTGGAGTGGGCGGAGAAGCCCTGGCGTTTTCGCTGGATGACGCGTTGGGTGGCGACGGGCGGGCGGAAGTGATGTTGATGCCAAACCCACGGGCAGGATGCCCGTGCCACTTCAAAGGCTTGCGTGAGGGGCCGGGGCGCTAAGACCGTGGCGGTTTTTATGGCCACGCCGACCAAGCTTATCGTTTTCGACTGCGACAGCACGCTCTCCGCCATCGAGGGCATCGATGAGCTCGGGCGCGCCGGCGGCCCGGAGATGTTCGCCAAGATCGAGGCGATGACGAACGACGCGATGAACGGGAAAATCCCGGTCGAGGCGGTCTTCGGCGAGCGCCTGCGCATCATCCGCCCGAGCGAGCGGCATGTGGCGGTCGTCGGCCAAAAATACATCGATACGGTCGAGCCGACCGCGCTCGCGACTCTGGAAAAACTGCGCGCCGCGGGCTGGACGCCGATCATCCTGAGCGGCGGTTTCCGCAACGCGATCCGGCCCTTGGCCGATTTTCTCAAGATCGAGCGCGTGGAGGCGGTGGACCTGTTTTTCGACGCGACGGGGAACTACACCGGTTACGACGAGACGTATCCCACGACGCGTTCGGGCGGGAAGCCCGAGGTGATCCGCGCGCTGAAGCGCGAGCTGGCGCCGGCGCGCGTGGTGATGGTCGGCGACGGGGTGAGCGATTTGGAGACGAAGCCGGAGGTGGACCTGTTCGTCGGCTTCGGTCGTTACGCCGCCCGCACCCGGGTGAAAAACGAGGCGTCCGCGTTTGTCTTTTCGCTGCAAGAGATTCCCGATCTGCTTAAATGCTGATCGCCTCCGTCGCCGTCCTCGTCGCGGCCGCAACGTCCGCAGGAGATTTCCCGCGCGCCCTGTCGTCGTATGAGAGCGCGGCGGCGGGAGGCGGGGGACTGTGGGAAACTTTGACGGCGCGCGTCTCGGCGGAGCCGTTCAATTTGGTGGCGACGCTCATCTTTCTTCTGGCGATCGTTCACACCTTTCTCGCCGGCAAGATCCGGCACTATGCGCACGTGGTGGAGGAGCGGCACGCGGCGCGATCGGGCAAAGCGAAAACGGGCCACGGCCACGACGCGGATGAAAACGACGACGGCCAACCGGACGAGGTGAGCTTCGCCGGACAGGCCTTGCATTTTCTCGGCGAGATCGAGGTCGTCTTCGGGCTCTGGGCGGTGGTGCTCGCGATCGCGCTGGCCGCGCACCTCGGCTTGGATTCGGCGATCGGCTACCTCTCGCAGGTAAATTACACCGAGCCTTTGTTTGTCGTGGCGGTGATGGCCATGGCGGCCACGCGTCCGGTGGTGAGCCTCGCCGAGGCGATGCTGCGCCGCGTGGCGGCGCTGGGCGGTGGCACTCCGTTTGCCTGGTGGATGGCCTTGCTGGTGATCGCGCCGGTCTTGGGCTCTTTCATCACCGAGCCCGCGGCGATGACGGTCGGCGCGCTCCTGCTCGCGCGGCAATTCTACGTCTGCCAGCCGGGCGCGCGTCTGCGCTACGCGACGCTGGGCTTGCTTTTCGTGAACGTCTCCGTCGGTGGCACGCTGACGCATTTCGCGGCTCCGCCCGTGTTGATGGTGGCCGCGCCCTGGGGCTGGGGCTTCGGCCACATGTTGGGCAATTTCGGCTGGAAGGCCGCCGTGGGGATAATCGTGGCGACGGGGCTCTATGCGGTTGTTTTTGGCAAGGAGTTGCGCGCCTTGCGGCCGGCGTCCGCGTCGGAATCGGGCGTCAACGCGCGGCCGCCGATTCCGGTTTGGGTTACGGCGGCGCATCTGGGCTTTCTCGCCTTCACCGTATGGGCGGCGCACTACCCGGTTTTGTTTGTCGGCGCGTTTTTGTTCTTCG
>CBIHRE010000531.1:0-3957 GCA_966212385.1 uncultured Akkermansia sp.
GAACCCATGGGTTCCGAGACCTCGACGGTTACCTCGGCGTTGGGAGCCGGATCGGGCGAGGCGATGCCGAGGGGTTCATGGATGTCCTCGGGGCGGATGCCGAAGACGACCTCTTTGCCGACGTGGGCGGCGCCGAGGACGGACAGCCGGGCGTCGAGCGTGATGCGCAGGGGGGCCGATTTTTCGTTGGTCTCGACAAAATCGAGAAGGCCGGCGACGTCGCGCGATTTTTCCAGGCGGCCCTTGAAGAAGTTCATCGGCGGGCTCCCGATGAAGCCGGCGACGAAAAGATTGTCGGGGCGGTTGTAGAGCTCGAGGGGCGGGGCGACCTGCATGATGCGGCCGTCCTTCATCACGCAGATGCGGTCGCCCATGGTCATGGCTTCGACCTGATCGTGGGTGACGTAGATCATCGTGGCTCCGAGCCGGGCGTGTAGCTTGGCGATCTCGGTGCGCGTGGAGACGCGCATCTTGGCGTCGAGGTTCGAGAGCGGTTCGTCGAAGAGGAAGACCTTCGGTTTCCGCACGATGGCGCGGCCGACGGCGACGCGTTGGCGCTGGCCGCCGGAAAGGGCCTTGGGCTTGCGCTCGAGGTAGGGATCGAGCCCGAGCATGGCGGAGGCCTCGCGCACGCGGCGGTCGATCTCGTCCTTGGGGAATTTCCGCAGCTTCAGGCCGAAGGCCATGTTTTCGTAGACGCTCATGTGCGGGTAGAGCGCGTAGTTTTGGAAAACCATCGCGATGTCGCGGTCCTTGGGGAGGACGTCGTTCACGACGCGGTCGCCGATGGCGATGGCGCCGCCGGAGATTTCCTCAAGGCCGGCGATCATGCGCAGCGTGGTCGACTTGCCGCAGCCGGAGGGGCCGACGAGGACCATGAACTCGCGGTCTTTGATCTCGAGGTTTATGCCGTGGACGACTTTGACGCCGGGGCCGTTTTTTTCGGAGTAAACCTTTTCGAGGTTCGTGATCGTGACGTTTGCCATTTTGGCGGGGGAGCTGGCGGGGTTGCGGGCGTGGGGATGAGGCGAGGCGGCGCGCCCGATTCTTCACACGATACGGTTGGAGCGGATGATCTCCGAGTAGTAGTGAGCGGAAAGCTTGGGGGTGCGCTTTTGCGTCTTGTAGTCGACGTGGGTGAGGCCGAAGCGGCGTTTGTAGCCGTCCTCCCACTCGAAGTTGTCCATGAAGGACCAGTGGAAATAGCCCTTCACCGGGGCGCCGTCGACGATGCCGCGCTGGAGCTCGCGGAGGTAGGCGCGGGTGAACTCGCGACGGTGAAGATCAAGGACCTCGCCGCGGGCGTCGGGCGCGTCGTCGTCGTAGCCGCAGCCGTTTTCGGTGATGTAGATCGCTTGGTGGCCGTAGGTCTCGGCGGCGAGGCGGGGACCCCAGTAGAGGCATTGCGGGTGCCAGTGGAGCCAGCTGCTGTCGGCGCGCGGGTAGGTGGCGTTGAGCTTCATTTCCTCGGGCTGGCCGTCGCGGCCGGCGCGGACGAAGGTGCCGGAGTAGATGTTGAGCCCGAGGAAGTCGGTGGGCAGCGAGATCAGGTCGAAGTCGCCCTTGGTGACGACGGGGCGATCCGCGCCGCAGCGGCGGAGGTAGGTGGCGGAGTAGCGGCCGGTGGCGATGGCTCCGAGGATGTGTTCGTTGCGCTGGCGGAACCAGGCGTGGGCGGCGGCGATGTCGTCGGCGGTCTCGAAGAGGGGGGTGCAGATGTCGCTGTTGTCGGTGAGGCCGACCCGGGCGCCGCGGCCGCCGTGCTCGCGGACGGCGCGCACGCCGTGTCCGTGGGCGAGGATGGCGTGGTGGTAGGTCTGGTTGAGGAGCTGCGGGGAAACCGGTCGGGAGGGGGCCTTGCCGGGTTTTCCCGGGCCGTAGGCGAGGAGGGTGAAGCAACGGATTTCGTTCAGCGTTATCCAGTTTTTAACCTGTCCCGAGAATGTGGATACGATGGTGTCGGCGTAGCGGCCGAAGGCCTCGGGGGTGGCGCGGGCGGTCCAGCCGCCGCGGTCCTCGAGGGCCTGGGGGAGGTCCCAGTGGAACATGGTGACCCAGGGCGCGATGCCGTTCTCGCCCATGGCGTCGAAGAGGCGGCGGTAGAAGTCGAGGCCCTTGCGGTTGAGCGGGCCGTCGCCCTGCGGGTAGATGCGGGGCCAGGCGAGGGAGAGGCGGTAGTTTTTGACGCCGAGCTCGCGCATGAGCGCGAAGTCTTTTTTGAAGAGCCGGTAGTGGTCGCAGGCGGGCTCGAGGGTGTCGCCGTCGTGGATGGCGCCGGGGCGTTTGGCGAGACGGTCCCAGACGGACTCGCCTTTGCCGTCGGAGGCGATGGCGCCTTCGATTTGAGGAGCGGCGGCGGCGACGCCCCAGACGAAGCGGGGAGGGAATGAGCGGGGGGAAGCGGGCATAGGGGATGGAGAGAAAAAAAGGGAGATGTGTGCGGGGGCCTGCGGAGCGGGGGCGGAGTTTTATTTCGCGGGCTCGCCGTAGAAGATGCCGCGGCCGCGCGTGCCGACGTAGACGCGGCCGAAGACGCGTGGATCGGCGGCGAGGGCGCTGATGGAGTGGAATTGGAGATTCTCGGGGTTGAGTCGCGTCCAGGTGCGGGCGCCGTCGATGCTGCGGAAGACGCCGCGTTCCTCGCCGCGACGGCCGGCGACGTAGATGGCGGGGCATTCTTCGCCGGGGGCCGCGCGACCGAAGGCGATCTGGTGGCCGGAGACCTCGGCGGTGGCCCGGGCGAAAGAGCGGCCGTGGTCGGTGGAGCGGTGGAGACCGGTGCGGTCCACGATCCAGATTTCGCCGGCCTGGCCGAAGACGGCGGCGAGGCGGCCGCCGCCGGGGCCGACCTGGGCGGCCTTGGCGAAGTTCAGGCCGCCGTCGGCGCTGACGTAGACCGAGCCGTTGCGCGGGTCGTAGGCGTAGAAGGCGGCCGGGTCGACTCGGTCGGCGACGGGAGCGAGGCGTTCGGGGAGGCCGGCGGATTTTTGCCAGGTCTTGCCTTGGTCGCGGGTGAGCCAGGCGGCTTGGTTCTCGGGGACCCAGAGGATGGTGTCGCCTTTGGCGGAGACGGCGAGGTGGCCGTCGCCGGCGGACTCTACGGGAAGGGCGGGGAAGCGGGTCCAGGCGCGGCCGTTGTCGAGGGAGAAGGCGCCGCCTTTCCAGTAGGCGCGGGCGGCGATGTCGGGGGCGAGGCCGGCGACGTCGAGGGAGGTGTTGCGCCCGGTGGATGGTTTGAAAAAGCCGGCCTCGGGGGAGGCGTCGAGGCGTTCGTGGCGGAAGCCGTCGATGTCCCACATGGCGCTGAGGAGGGGGGCGCCGGAGGCGGGGCTGACGAGCTCGTTGATGACGGTCTCCTCGATGCCTTGGGCGCGGGCGAGCCACGTGGTGGGCTGGTCGTGGTCGAGGGCGGTGAGGTTGTCGGTTCCCCAGATGGTCATGCCGGTGCCGTAGAGGGCGCGGTCGGAGTCGAATGGATCGATCTCGAGGTCGCCGATCCAGTGGCCGAGGTCGGCCTTGGCCCGGCCCCAGCGCAGGAAGTGGACGCCGTTTTCGTCGAAGGTGGCGGTAGGAGAGACTCGTTTCCAGGTGGCGCCGCCGTCGATGCTGCGGAAGAGCTCGTCGTGGCGGGCCCAGCGGCAGAGGGTGCTGACGACGAGGACGCCGGGCTCTTGGGCGTCTAGGCCGAGGCCGGCGTAGCCGAAACGGTCGGAGTCGGAGGGTTTGAGCGGAGTGATGTCGATCCAGGTTTCCGTGCCGGGCCGGTGTTTCCAGACGGCGCCCTCGGAGAGGCCGTTGGGACCGGCGTCGTCGCCGTAGGTGAGGTAGAGCCAGCCGTCGGGGCCGAACTTCGCCTGGTGGGGGCGGAGGCCGAAGGGTTGGCCGGCGACGGGGGCCCAGGTGGCGCCGGCGTCGTCGCTGCGCCAGAGAGGGGCGGTGGGGCTGGAGACGGCGGCG
>CBIHRE010000532.1:0-3944 GCA_966212385.1 uncultured Akkermansia sp.
CTTGATCTTGTTTACGCGTCCGTCGGCCAGCGTGACCTCGAGTTCCCCTTCGATGAGGTAGCCGATGCAACCGAGCGGATGCTTGTGCCAACCGGTCTGCGAACCCGGCGGCATCTCCACCAGCAAAGCCGTGACCTCGGCCCGCCCGTCCTCGGATTTCGGATACGCGAGCGGGCGACCGGCCGCGTCGGTCGTGGTCTTCAGCAGACGCGTCACTTTCACCGCCGCCGCGTAGTCCGTGGCCACGACCGCCGGCGCCGCGACAGCCTGCTCCGCAGCCGGTGCCTCGGCGCGCAGCCCGGCGCCAAAACCAACCAACGCAACCAGCCCCAAGCCTGCGGCGAAAAAGGAATTCTTCATAGGCGGCCACGCAAAGCCCCCGCGTCGCCCCGCGCAAGATCGCCCTCAGGCCGCCACGCGCTCCGCCAGCAAGCGCAGCGCCGCCGTCGCCGCACGCGCCTGCATCGCGACCCGATCCAGCCCGGCGCCCTCGATCCTCAGGGCCGAGGGCGGCTCCTCGCCCCGCGCCACCGCCACCCACGCATAGGGCTCGCGCAAGCCGCGCGCGTGATCCGTCTCCGCGTAGCCGGTCGTGGCCACGCCGATCTGCGCGTTGAACAACTTCATCGCGCCGCGGGCCATCTCCGTGGCCACCTGCGCGGAAACCGCGTTCACATCGACCGCATGCGCGAGATCGACTCCGAGCAGGCGGACCTTCGCCTCGATCTCGTAAGCCGTGATACCGCCCGCGAAATACGCCGAGGCGCCGCTCGTGCGTCCGAGCTCCGCCTGCACGCGCCCCACCGTGAGGCTCTCCGCCGCAGCGACCTTCACGCCCAGCGCGAGCAGACGCGCATGCAGCGCCCTGGCCTCGGCCTCGGTCCAACCGTGCGTTGCTTCGAAGTTCGGATTCATGCCGGCATCTCAACAGGCCGCCTCGCTAGGGATCGAGTCGCAAAACGGCCCGGAAAAACAGCTTCGCCGGCGCGTCCGCCGCCGACTGCGGGGCCCAGCGTCGCTCCGCGCCGACCGGCGTCTCCGTCAGCGCCACCGCTCCGCCGGTCCAGTCGCCCAGATCTCTCGTCGCCTCCACGCCCAAGCTCGTGTGCTCAACACCGGCGCTCGTCGGCGCCAGCGCCACCACCGCGGTCGGCACGCCACCGATCAAGCGCACCTGCAACAAACTCGCCGAGGCGGGGGCAGGCCCGTAGGCGAACTCGATGCCGTTCGCCACGCCGTTGCCATCGGCGTCGGCGGAGAAACTCCGGTCGCTCGCCGCGGCCCCCGGATACGCGGCCGCCGCCCACGCGTCGAAAGCGCCCTGCGCGGTTTGCTCGAACTCGGCCGCGTAACTCGCGGTGCCGTTCACGACCACGCTGCGCAGCGCCGTCGTCGAGCCGTCGCTCCAACGCTTGAACCGATAACCCGCCGAGGCCGTCGCCTGGATCTGAGGCGTCGCACCAGGCGCGAACCACCCACCACCGATCGCGGTGCCTCCCGCGCCCGACGAAACCGTGAGCGAATACTCGCGCACGATGCTTTCCGTCCCCGCCGTGCCGGCCTCCATGCGAATCGCGTCATACATCACGCCCGAAGCGGGCGACACGGGTTTCGTGCCGCTCCAATTCGAGCGGCCCGTGAGTTGAAGGCGCAGCGTGTTCGAGCCCGTTTTGAGGAGCGCCGCGTTGAAAGTCACTCGTTGCTGGCGATAGCGCGAAAGCCGGGTGGCCGAGCGGTAGATGCCGGCGTCGTTCGTCATCGTGAGGCTGCCGATGGAGGTGTTGTTGAGCGTGAGATTGAGCGTGCCGCTCATCGCGCCCGCGAGGTCGAGCACGAGCTCCGCCGTGCCGGTCGGCACCGAGGCGAGCGAGAACAGGACGTTCCAGCGCGGCGTCAGGTAGGTGCCGTCGTCCATCGGCGTCACCATTTGCGCGTAATACCAATTGGCCGCGGTGCTCGTGCCAATGGTGTAGTTCAGATCGGCGGCGCCCTGCGTCTCCACGTAGCGCCACCAAAGGCCGAACTGGCGCATTTGGTCGCCGAAGCGAAACTCCGCGGTCGAGCGGTCTGGCGTGCCGATTTGCCAAAGCATCTGCGCGCGGCGCGGCGGCGTCCACGAGAGGCGGCCGAGGTCGTTCGTCGCTCCGGCCGCGACCGACACGCCGGTGAATTCCATCTGTCCGGAGAAACCCGGCGCGCAGGCGTAAAGCGAGTAGCTGCCCGGGCGGACCTTCGGGATGGTGAAGTCGCCCGCCGCGTCCGTGCGCGTCCAAAACTGGTAACCGCGCCCCTGCGCCTGCCAATCCGAACCAGGCTGCGCGAGCACCATCAGCGCGTTGGCGGCGGGCGCGCCGGCGGCGAGCAGGCGGCCCGACACCGCGCCGCGCGAAACCGGAAACGCCGCCTCGTTCATCCACGTCGGGGGCCATGCCGCCTTCTCCGCCGTGGCGCGTTGCAAGGCGTCCTGCCAGAGGGCCTGCGCGCCCGCCCCGGCGCCGGAGTTGAGGTAGATGAAATAGGGACCGTAGAGCTTTTCCCAGACCTCGCCCGCGGCGAGTTGCAGGTTGGAATCCGAAGATCCGATGAAATGCGCCGCGTGGAAGGTCGCGATCAGGAGCGGCGTCGTGTCCGTGCCGTGGACGAACAGCTCGCTCTTCGTCGGGCCGCCGTTGATGCACTCCTCGCTGCCGCTGAGCATCCACAGGCCGGTGGAGTCGCCCGCGAGGCCGTGCGCCTTGTGCGTTTCGACGAAGTCGGCCCAGTCGTATTTCGTGTAAACCGGCAGCTCGGTGTCGGTCGTTCCCGTAGGCGTCGTGTAGCCGCTGGACGCCGGCAACTGGAGCGTGGCGTCCATGATCTCGGTCGCGCCGGCGAGCAGCGAGGGCGCGATCATCTGCCCGGATTTTTGCTCGGACGTGAAGGCCTGGGTGAACACGTTTTTGTCGCAACGCAGCACCATGCGCGCCTGCTCGAGGTAGGTCGCCGCGTCGCCCGCGCCGTGGCGAAACACGACGTAGCAGTGGAAACCCTTTTCGCCCACCGACAGGACGTAGTGCAGCTCGGCGGTGAACTCGCCCATACGACCGGTGAACTTCACGTGCACGCGCTGTCCGGTGTTTTCCACCAGCGCGTAGCTGGCGCCGGTGAAGGCGTAATAGGCGCCGCCGGAATTCGAATCGAGGTAGAGCCGGCCGCCGTTGAGCAAGAGATTTGTCCCGCCTTCGAAACGCAGGTCGCTGCATTCGCCGGTGGTCTTGGCGAAGACGCCGCGCACAAAGCCGTTGCCCAGCGTGACGTCGCCGGGGGTCTCGGTCAGAAACACCGCGTCGGTCGACGGCGGAGGCGGCGCGCCCGGCGGCGTGACGTTGGGCAACTCGAGCGTCGGAGCCAGATCACCCGCGTCGCTCCCCACGCCCTCGAAGGCGCGCACATGCACGAAAAAATCCTGCCCGGTCGCGGCCACCTGCGGCTCGAGGAAAAGCGTCACCTTGCGATTCGAGTCGGCGTTGAGGAAGGCGAGCAGCGCCGCATTGGAGAGGTTCAGCGCGCCCGAGTAGCTTTTACCCGGATACGAAACCGCGCCGAGGTAGACCACCTCGCTCGCCACGAGATCGCGATCGATGTTCGGATAATCCGCCGCGGCCAGACCCGGCGCGTTGTTGTAGGAAAGAGACGACGCGCTCCAATCGGCCTCGTCCGTCGCGCCCTCCACCACTCCATAGACGTCGATCGCGAACGCGCTGGATGAGGTCTGGCTCGACGCGATCCAGAAGCGCAGCGTGGCGGCGTCGAGCGACCCGGATACGCCGGTGAGATCGAAGCGGAGATACGGGATCAGATGCCGCTCGGTCCCGGAGATGTTGCGCGAACGCATCTCGAGAAACGCGCGCCCGCCGCACGTGTCTGTCGGTGTCAGCTCGCGCACGACCTCGACCGCGCCGGCA
>CBIHRE010000533.1:0-3937 GCA_966212385.1 uncultured Akkermansia sp.
TCTCGCCGCCGGGCGTGTAGGCGTCCTCGCTGCGCGGTTTGCGCGCGGCGGTGTAGCGGTTGACCATCGAGTCCATGCAACCCGCGGTGACGCCGAAAAAGAGCCGCGGCGCGCCGAGCTTTTTGAAGTCGCGCAAGTCGTCGCGCCAGTTGGGCTGCGGGATGATCGCGACCTTCAGCCCCTCGGCCTCGAGCAAGCGGCCGATGACGGCGGTGCCGAAGGCCGGGTGGTCGACGTAGGCGTCGCCCGAGACGATGATCACGTCGAGTTGCTCCCAGCCTCGGGCCTTCACTTCGTCGGCCGTGGTGGGCAGCCAGCGGGCCGGGTTCCAGAGCGGTTCGCTGGAATAGATTTTGGCGGGGACGTTGGCGGCGGGCTGACTCACGATAAGGACGACCAAGCGTGGACAAAGCCCGTCGCATGGGAATCCGCAAATACCTCGCCGCATCCTCGACGTGGAACCTCGTATCGCTTTGGTCGTCTCAGTTCGTCTTTTCCCCGCTAAATCCATGACCCGCCCATCCTTCCTCCGTCGCCTCGCCAGTTTCGTCTCGTTTGCCGCTTTCGTCGCGGTCTCCGGCCTCCGCGCCGAGGAGTCCGCCCCCGTCGCTCCCGCGCCGGAAGCCAAGCCTGCCGCCGTGAGCGACATCCGCATCGTGGTGAAAACCAACAAGGGCGACATCGAGGCGACGATCTTCGCGAGCAAGGTGCCGATGACCGCCGCGAACTTCCTCAATCTCGCGAAGCATGGCTACTACAACGGCATCGCTTTCCACCGCGTGATCGAGAACTTCATGATTCAGGGCGGAGACCCGACCGAGTCTGGCCGCGGCGGCCCCGGCTACAAGTTCGCCGACGAGTTCCACCCCGAACTCAAGCATAGCAAGCCCGGTATTTTCTCCATGGCCAATGCCGGCCCGGGCACCAACGGCTCTCAGTTCTTCATCACCATGGCCCCTACGCCCTTCCTCGACAACCGCCACTCCGTATTCGGCGAGGTCACCAAGGGCCAAGACGTGGTGAACAAGATCCTCGGCAAATTAAACACCGGCGAGCGGGGCGCAAAGGTAGATCCCGCCGGGAAGGGCGACAAGATCGAGAAGATCGAGGTGCTCGACTCCACCGACGCGCTCTTCGCCGCCCAAGCCGCGAACATCAAGGAGTGGAGCGGCTTCTTGAAAAAATAAGGGCTCCTCGGCGGCGCTCCGCTCCGGCGACGCCTTCACTGACGTCGCCTTTTTGTTTCCCTGGTTCCTTCGCCATCCTTCTTTTGGCGATCATCCCCCCGGGCCTCCCGCCGCGGCCGCGGCCTCCTCAAGCCGTGCCTTCAGCGCCTCCATCGTGAACGGCTTCTGCAAAAATCCCGCGAGGCGCTTTCCCGCGAAATGGCTCGTCGCCTCCCGCTCGCTAAACCCGCTCATCAACACCACCCGCACATCCGGCCGCAGGCGGCGCATCTCCCGAAACGCTTCCTCGCCGCTCATGCGCGGCATCGTAAGATCAAGCAGCACCAGGCTCACCTCCGCGGCGTGCGCGCGGAACAGCTGCACGCCTTCCTCGCCGTCCACCGCGGACAACGTGGAAAAGCCCAAGGCCTCCACCATGTCGGCCGTCACCTCGCGCACGGTCTTTTCGTCGTCGACGACCAGCACCTTCCCCGAGCCGCCCTTTGCCGCCGGACGCTCCGGCGCCGGCTCGGCCGGGGCCCGCTCTCGGCTCGGAAGCAGAAGCTTGAAGGTCGTGCCGCGCCCCGGCTCCGAATAGACTTTTAGCGCGCCTCGGTGCCCGCGCACGATTCCGAGCACCGCCGCGAGACCCAGCCCGCGTCCCGTGAATTTTGTGCTGAAAAAAGGATCGAAGATCTTTGCCCTCGTCTCCTCGTCCATGCCGCATCCGGTATCGGCGACCTCGAGATACACATAGTCCCCCGCCGGCAATTCCGGCGAAAGGTGCGTGCCCCGGAAGTAATCGCGATCCAGACGTGCGCGCCCGGTGCTCAAGCTGATCCGCCCGCCCTGCTCGCCCAAGGCCTCCGAGGCGTTGGTGACCAGGTTGATCAGGATTTGTCTCAACTGCGCGGCATCGCCGTCCACCGACGGCAAACCCGCGGCCAAGTCCAGACGGAGCGCCGCGCGCACCCCGATCGAGAGCCGAAGCAAACGCTCGGAATCGCGAACCAAGGCGCTCAAGTCCACCGGCTCGATCACGAAGCGCCCGTGGCCCGCGTAGGCCAGCATCTGCTTGCAAAGATCCGCCGCCCGCAGCGCCGAATCTTCCACGCCACGCACCAAATCGGCCAGCGGCGAACCCGGCCCCAGCTCGCGCCGCATCAGCCCGGTGTAACCGAGCACGCCCGTGAGCAAGTTGTTGAAATCATGCGCTATCCCCCCGGCCAGGGTCCCTAGGCTCTCGAGCTTCTGCGCCTCGATCAGCTTCCGCTCCATCTCCGCCCGCTGCCGTTCCGCCTGTTCGCGCGCCACCTCGCGCCGATGCCGCTCCAAACCGATGCTCACCAGATGCGCCGCCACGCGAATCACCCGCAGATCCTCCTCCTGCGGTTCGCACGGCTTTTTATGATAAATCGCCAGCGAGCCCAAGACCTTCCCGCCGCCGCTTGCGAACACCGGCTCCGACCAAACGGAACGGAGCCCGTGCGAAAGAGCCGCTTCGCGCAGGTCTTCGCACAAGGGATCCTGCGCTATGTCCCGCACGATCACTCGCCTGCCCCAATAGGCCGCCGTCCCGCACGCCCCCCGATTCGGACCGATCTCGAAGGGATCGATCATCCGCATGTAAGCCTCCGGGAGAGCCGACGGAGCGCCGGCGCGAAGGAGACGCCCATCGTCGTCCAAGACCATCACCGTCGCGATGCAGCCGGGGATCTGCTGCTCCATCAGCGCGATCACCAACTCGTGAATCTCCCGGGGACAAGCCCCCGCCGCCACGCGTTCCAAAACCTGGATCTGCCTCTCGCGAAACGCTTCGGAAAAGCCGTTTTCTCCGCCGACGATCCCGCTGCGAGACGACAGTTGGACATCCTCTCCCACGATGTAAAAAACATGTCACAAGCGCGGCGAATTTCAAGTCCGGAGTTTCGGAAGCGCCTCGTGATTAATAACGATAAATCATCCCGGTTCGACCATAGCGGCCAAAGACGTTTCCCGGCTTCTTTTCCAAAACCGCCACCATACCGATAATCCTCTCTAAGCACTGTTCGGATTTTCTCCTATACGCCGTCCGCCGGAATCCCTTTACCGGCCCTGCATCGATCCACTTCATGCACGTTCGCGCTTTGAACTCTTCGCCCCATTCTCCCGACGAGGACTCCCGCCCCGAGGTCTGCGATAGTTCCGAGGCCCCTCCCCCAAGCGCCCTTCCCCCCGCGCTTCTCTACGTCGAAGACGAGGAAAACGACGTGCTCTTCATGCGCCGCGCGATCAACCGCGCCGGGGTGGCGCTGCGGTTCCGCAGCGTCTGCGACGGCGACAAGGCCGTCGACTGCCTCGCCTCGGAAGCGCCCCCGGATCTCGTCCTGCTCGATCTCAACCTGCCCGCGCGCTCCGGCTTCGAGGTGCTGGATTGGATCCGCGCGCAACCACGGCTCCGGGCTCTCCCTGTCGTGATTCTGTCCTCTTCCGGCCGCATCGAGGACCGCGAAAGGGCCCGATCGCTCGGCGCCGACGACTACGTGATCAAGCCGAGCTCCCCCCTCCGCCTCGTCGACACGATAGGCGAGCTTTGGCAACATTGGCTGGTCCCGAGGCGCCGCTCGACAATCGCGGCCACGACTCCTCCCCAGGTCGTGTCCGGGAAATAATTCGGTCCGGCGGAGCTGGGCCGGAGGCCCATGCCGCCTTTCGCAACGCAGGACCAATGGCTGCTTGCTTCCAGATTTTAGGTGGACGGGGGGGGCCCCCGCCCGTGCCGCGATATCCAA
>CBIHRE010000534.1:0-3928 GCA_966212385.1 uncultured Akkermansia sp.
GACCCCGACAGCGCGGAAGCCTTCGCCGCCGAATGCGTCCGCGTGGGCTTCAATCGCCAGATCGTTCACGCCGTGGTCAATCGCTCCGAAGCCGAGCCCGGCCGGCCCACCTTGGACGCCATTCTGGACGACATCGAGTCCGGCCGTCTCCGCGCCGAGGCGATCATCCTTCGCGAAAGCGCCCGCGAACTCGCCCCCGGGCTCCCCCAACGTCTCGTCCAGCTTCACTTCGCCGGCGTTCCCACCTACACCTTGGAACTCTTCCACGAGGTCGTCTGGCGAAAGATCCCGCTCTACCGCATCAACCAGACCTGGCTCTTCCAAGAAGGCTTCTCGCTCGCCCGCGAGCCCTTCTTCGAACGTGTCAAACGCGTGTCCGACGTCGCCCTCGCCTTGGTCGTGCTGGCCCTCAGCGCGCCGCTGCTCTCGCTCGCGGCCATCGCCGTGCTCGTCGACGACGGCGGCCCGGTCTTTTTCCGCCAAACCCGCGTCGGTCGCCATCGCCAGCCTTTCACCCTCTACAAGCTCCGCACCATGCGCGTCGTCAAGGACGGCGCCCGCTACACCGCCAAAGGCGACAAACGCATCACCCGCGTCGGCCATTTTCTCCGCGTCTCCCGCCTCGACGAGCTCCCCCAGCTCTGGAACGTGCTGAAGGGCGACATGAGCATGATCGGCCCCCGCGCCGAGTGGGACCTCCTCGTCTCGGACTACGAGAAGCAGATCCCCTGCTATCACTTCCGCCACCTCGTCCGCCCCGGCATCACCGGCTGGGCGCAGGTCAACTATCCCTACGGCGCCAATCTCGACGACACCCTGCGCAAGCTGGAATACGACCTGTATTACATCCGGCACTACAGCTTCCGTCTCGACGCCGCCATCGTGATGAAGACCGTCCACGTGATGCTCTTCGGCAAGGGCCGCTGAGCCCCCCAAAGTCGCGGGAGCTTCCAGCGCCCGTCCGCGCCGGTCGCCGCAGCCTCGACCGTCCCCGCCCCCGCCTGGGTCGCCCTCCTCGAACCGCGCACGCTCCCGGCTTGCCGCTCCTCGCTCCCTGCCCCCTGCTCCTCGGTCCCTGCCTCCGCCATGTCCACCGCCCTCGCCCAACGCGCCGCGCACATCATTTCCCAGGTTTCACCCGAAAACCCGGCCGACGCCGTCCTGCGCCACGAGGTCGGCACCGACCGCGAGCTCGAGTCGCACGAAAAGCGGGCGCTCACCGGCGCCGTCTTCGCCTACTACCGCTGGCTGCGTTGGCTCGACGACTCCCGCGCCTTGCCCCAGCGCGTTCTCGCCGCCCTCGAGCTCCAACGCCGTTTCGACGCCGACCCCGCCGCGATCAAAGCCGAGGCCCTCGTCGCCCGCACCCTCCCCGACTGGGCGCTCGCCGCCATCGATTTCCCCACGCCCGAGGCCCGCCTCGCCTGCCTTCGCCAGCTCCAGCGCCCGCCCACCCTCTGGATCCGCCCCCAACGCGAGTTCGCCGCCTCCGTCGTCCGCGCCCTCCGCCACGCCACGCCGGCCACGCTGCCCGCCGGCTTCGATTTTCCGCCCCACGCCCTGCCGGTCACCGCCGCGCGCTACACCGGGCCGAGCGATCTCTTTAAAAGCGAGGAGTTCAAGAAAGGTCTTTTCGAGATCCAGGACCTCGCCTCGCAGCTCGTCGGCCACGCCTGCGCCCCGCTCTCCACCGACACCTGGTGGGACGCCTGCTGCGGCGAAGGCGGCAAGACCCTGCACCTCTCGGACCTGATGAACAACAAGGGCCTCATCTGGGCTTCCGACCGCCACACCGGCCGCCTCGGCAACATGCGCAAACGCGCCGCCCGCGCCCAGGCTTTCAACTTCCGCCAAGTCACCTGGAACGGCGGCCCCTTCCTGCCGACCAAGACCAAATTCGACGGCATCCTCGTCGACGCCCCCTGCTCCGGAGTCGGCACCTGGCAGCGCAACCCGCACGCCCGCTGGACGCTCACCGAGCAGGACGTGAAGGAGCTCGCCGAGATCCAGCTCCAGCTCCTCGAAAACACCCACAAGGCCCTCAAGCCCGGCGGCCGCCTCGTCTTCGCCGTGTGCACCATCACCCGCGCCGAAACCACCGACATCGTGAAGACTTTCTCCGCCGCGCACCCCGAGCTCGAGCCTGTCGCCGTGCCTGGCCTGCCCGCCAACGCCGGCCTACCCACCGGCCACTTCCTCTGGCCCCACGAACTCGACGCCAACGGCATGTTCGTCGCCTCGTGGCGGAAGAAGCCCTGATCGACGTTCGCGACGCGCAGCCCATTCCCTCCTCGCGGCGCGCCCGGCCCCCCCCGGGGCGCCCCGCTTTTTTTGGTAGCGCGGGAATATTTGGCCGGGTCGGGTGTTATCTTGGGGAAACCCCGCCCCATGCCCATCTCCCGTCCCCGCTATCGCGTCAGCCGCGGCCTCCCTTCGCCCGCCATCCTGAAATTCTCGCCGCTGCTTCTCCCGCTTTTCGGAATCGCGGCCGCCACCGCGCAAACGACCCACACATGGATCGGCCCGAATCCCGGTGAGTGGAGCCTGGCCGGAAACTGGGATTCCGGAGTCGTGCCCAACGGGAATCTTCACACCGCCGTCTTCAACAACACCGCGCCCGCTCCCGCCTCCCTGTCCGTCGGAATGGGCGGCTCCCCGTTCACCCTGCGCGGATTGAAGGCCTCCAACACGTCTCCCTACGGGATGGTCGTCCTAGGATCCCTCGCCAACTCCGCCGCCCAATCCCTCACCCTCTCCGACGCCACCGGCGCGATACCGGCCATCGATGTTGCCTCCGGCACCCTGGAACTCTCCGCCTCGCTCAACGCCGGAGCCCACTTCGCCAAGACCGGCAACGGCACCCTCCTCCTGACCGGACCGACGACGAGCAGCCAGGTCACCCTCGACGGCGGCCGGCTCCATCTCTCGGGCTCCAGCACGGTGGAGACGATGAACTACAAAATCGCGCCCACGTCCTTCACCTCCTCCAACACCAGCCTCTCCACCGGGCTCCACCTCTGGGGCGCGGGGGTCGTCCAAACCAGCACCTCCCTCGCCCTGAGCCTGGGCAACAACACGTTCGTCAACGACACGATCACCTCCGAGATCGACCTCGGCGGACTCTATCGAAAGTTCAAGGGCGTCAGCCTCGCCACCATCGGCTCGGTCACCGGCAGAACCGACAACTCCGTGGTGGTATCCATAGTCGATGGAGCGTTGGAAACGTCCTTTCTGGACTGTGACGTCTCGCTGCCCGGCTCCGGCAACCAGCTCGAACTCCGCCTACCCGAGTCCACCACGGTCACCAGCGGCACGCTGACCATCGGCGCAGCCTCAGGCTCCTCCATTCAAAAACTTTCCACCGGACGCGTCCGCATCGGCGCCAATGCCACTCTCAGCCTCGGCAGGCTATCCATGGGTTACAGCGGCTCGTCCGGCCTGATCGACGCGCTCGCCCCCGGCTCCACATTGACCTTGAACGGACGGCTCTCGACGCGACTTCCCGCTCTCGATATCGGCAACATCAGCTTCCCGACCCCCGCCGGATACGACAGCGGCATCAACATGGAAAACGGGACGCTTAATCTCCTAGCCGCCAACGTCACGATCCGCGGTGCCAGCACAGCCTCCGCGCCGGCCGTCGCGTCGATCCGCTTCGGCGCCGGCACCGTTGACATCACCGGCCTTGCGATGGGCGACGCCCCCCTCTCCGCCTTCGACCACCAATGCCTCGTCGTCCAGAAAGGCGGGGACGCCAAAATCCAAGGCCTCACCTTCGCGCTCTCAGGCAACAGCACCGCCGCCGACCGGCGGACCTATCAATATCAGCTCCATGCCGGCACCCTCGCCTTGGGAAATGTCACCGGACCGGGCAACGCAATCATCAAGGGCAGCGTCCGCCGCGGCATCGATCTTCTCCGGCAGCGCC
>CBIHRE010000535.1:0-3928 GCA_966212385.1 uncultured Akkermansia sp.
GTTGTGCACGCGTCCGCAATCTGAGCCGCGATCCGCCCCCACGTATATTCAGCCTCAACGAGTCGGCGGCCCGCCTCTCCTCGCTGAATCCGCGCGGCATCCCCCTCCGCAAGAAGCTCCGCAAGTGCCTTACGCAAAGCGCCTATTTCAGTTGGCACGATAAAACCGCCACCTTTCTCCGATAAAGCGGGAAAATTGCATGCATGGGTTGCCAAAACCGGAATACGGCAAGCCATCGCCTCCAGTATCGCAATGGAAAAACCTTCGCTGTAAGAGGGCAAAACAAAAGCGTCCGCGCTGGCCAACGCGCTCAGCTTCGCTTCACCACTTACGCTTCCGACAAAGCACCATTCACTGGCAAGTCCGGCACTTTTGATCTCAGACTCGATTTCATCACGGTGCCCAAGTTCATCGGGCCCCGCCACCACTACGCACCACTCGCTTCTGAGGCAGGCAGGCAGCTCCGCCCATGCACGGACCAACAACGGCAGACCCTTTTTGGGATGCAAGCGCCCCAAATAGAGCAACTCCCGCTTCCGCTTGCCCACTTGGAGCTTTTGCCTGAGCGCCTCGAGTCCATTAAATTGTTGAAGGTCTATCCCATTAGGGCATACGACCACCGGCGCGGAGATTCCTTGGGCGCGAATCTGATCCGCTTCCTTTGATGTGAGCGCCCGCCAAAGCCTAGCATATCTGAAATTCGCGTTCTCAAATAGACCATGGGCCAATGCCTTCTTCCACCGCGAACGCGCCAAAATCCACGGCTCGAAGATACCGTGGGCGTGATAGATTAACGGTTTCGACTGCTTGCGCGCCTGCTGCCCGAGCAGCCAGTTGGTCGCGACATAAAATCCGTGTCCATGCACAAAATCGGCATCCTTGACCAAACCCGCCGCATCTCGAAATAGCCCCGGAGCAAAGAAAGCTCGTTCGGGCCCCCTGCGGCCATAGTCGGAAAGCGTCCCGTTTTTCTGAGTCGTCCCGCCTCGGGTCGCTACAACATGAGAACAAGCACCGGCCTCAGCAAATGCATTACTGAGCTCCAGAGCAGCCCGCCCCAGCCCCCCTCCTTGGAGCGGCTCTATCGACTGAACGAAGTGTAGATGCCGGGCCATGAATCAACGATGCGCGCGGTAGAAAAGCACCAAGGTGCTCAAGAGCCCGAACACAAAGAATGCCGCAGCCAACACAAACGGCCACACCGCTATTAGAAAGAAATAGGAATTTAAACGTCCCACCCGCTCACTTAGCTCTGCGTTGACCGCAGAGGCGCTTTTCATACAGTAATCGACCAGCTTATCCTGCGCAATGGTGTAGCTATTATCAGCGACGAGCATCCGTTGCGCCCACGATGATCGTGTCTGCGCGGACATACCATTCTTAAGCTCCAAAAGGTAGCGATCGATTTCAGACCTGTAGGCACGCCGCACGTCGAGGAGTTCGTTCGTCAGGTTGCGGCCCTCATCGCTATTCATTAAGAGCTCTAATTTAGCCAAACGTGCCGAATTCTCGTCGCGATGAATTTGCAGGCGAGCTTCTACGTCCTGAATCTCCGCCAAACTCGAGCTAGGACCAAGGCTGTCGAGCAATCGTCGTCCTTGCGCGTTCGTCTGGCTTATCTCACGCATGATCGTAATCGAGGGGAGCTGGCAATTGACAATATTCTGGTAAGACGCGTTCAGTTTACCTACCAAATAGTTACCAATGAGTCCCAATAGCGCAAGGGAGAGACTCAGAAGGAGGCCAAAGATTGCCATGCGCCTAGGCACCGCAGGTGAGCCGTTTCTAAGGGGAATAGGCATACGCTAAATCGATTGAGGTTGTGGCTGAGAAACTGAATTGATTGCATCGACAAAACCCTCTACCATCGCCTCCACGCTATAATTTAGAGCTGTCCACTCCGCGAGATCCGAACGCTTGCCAGCCCATGTTTCGCGCCGTGCCCACATCCGCTCAAGGCACCGCGCCAAATCATCGGCGTCGTTAGCATTAAAATAAATCGTATTAATTCCCTCTCGACACGCCTCCACCTCAGGAGCGTGAGGCTCCCTATCCGCCAAAACCAAGGGCACCCCAAAGGAGAAAGATTGGATCGCGCCAAGCCCGACATAACCAGCCGAAACAGAGCAGAAACTTCGATGGTATATTGATTTTAATATCTCATAATTATGGACATGACCAAGAAGATGAACGCGTCCGTTAAGGCCATTCGTTGCAACTTGCGCTTCCAACGCATCCCTCAGCACGCCATCCCCTACAATCTCTAGTTTCACATGAGATGGCAAACACGCACGACGGAATCCCTCGATCAATAAATCAGGTTTTTTAGGAGAATTGAGGCGACCGACATATACCACGGTGTCCAAATCCCGCCATGAGTTCGCACCGCCTACACACTCCGCTCGGCGAATAAGTGAGTTCGTGGCGGAAAATATGCGAAAGTCGGGAAAAACGCGACTTACCTCCTCTTGCTGGGTGCGCGTATAAGTTATTGTCCCCGATGCCATTCGCATCATGAACAAACGTAACACATTACGTATTGAGTCAGACTGCTCCCGCCCCCAAGCATGGCCCCATAATAAAGTGGGAGCCCCCCATAAAGCTCGAACGGCCAAGATCGCCCAATTCGACAGAATCCGAGGATTAAGCTCCAAGACGGCGATCTCCGGAACTAGCATCGCGCTTATCGCACCTCGCTGCCACAGGAGGCTCCGCCGAAAAAAGAATCTGTTTTCAACAAGAGAATGCCAATCTAGAAAATCCGGGTTGGTTTTTATGTCTGGAGTGAAATAGCTAGTCCCAGAGAAAAGATGAAACCGGTCGCCCAAACGCTCGACTAAGCGAGCAAACACCGGCGTCCGGTAATCAGGGAAACAAGTCTGCAAAAACCACACAGCAGATAAGCTTCCCCCGGAATCGCCGTCGGCTCGCCGAGGAGAGGAAGCTCCCCCTAAAGCTGCATTAGCCGCCTTAAGCGCATTGCTTGCAAAACGGACATTCGACCACTCATCGATATGCTGCTTGGCGGCAAGTCCCATCATTCGCGAACGTTCGAGGTTTCCACATAGCGACTCCAAACACCAAGCTAACTCGTGAACATTTTCTGGAGAGAACCTGTAGCCGGTCCTCTCAGGAAAAACTAAATCCACCGAAGAGCCTACAGACCGGGAAACGACGACCGGACACGCACAAGCCATGGCTTCATTAACTACTAAACCCCACTCATCGCTGGTGCTCGCCAAAACAAACGCAGTAGCCAGCGCGTAATAAGCAGGCACCGTTTCAATCTGGGCAAATGGAAAAAAGTATATTCTCCCTGAAGCACCGGCGGGAGAAATAACCGCTTTTCCATTTACGGTGACGAGCAACCCCAGATTTGCAGCAAGAAGAATTAATTTCTCTTGAACGGGACCAGAACCAACAAAAACCAACGCATGGCCATTGTGCATGCCGCGAGAAACCAAGAGCGCATAGGCTCGGACAACAGATTCTAGATTCTTTTTCGACACAAAGCGACCAAGGCTTAATATATATCGATCAGGAAGCATAAGCCTTGCCCGAGCAACTTCAGAATCTGCGCGAACCGCATCCGAGACACGCTGGAAATGACCATTATCTACGGTATCATAACCGTCGAATATATTCTCCGGCGGCATGCCCAAATAACGAAGGAAACTCCGATGAAGACTTCCCGCGACTAATGCGGCGTCATACGCCCGAATAAGCAAACGTTTAACGATAATCGCAATACCAGTGTTACTGCCAGAAGCATAGTGACTGTCCCCCATGAACACCACACGGATACGTAACGACTTAGCTACCAGCGCCGCCAGAATGGAATACGCCGGCCAGTAACTCGGAACAAAAAGAACCTCGACTCGTGAGTTTTTTAAAAGTCGCCGAAGTTTCGCTACAAATGCCAGCAACG